>CALDEW010000140.1 GCA_937942355.1 uncultured Pirellulaceae bacterium
AAGCCGAATGACATTTTAGAAAGACACCACTTCTCCGCCTTGGCGGGTGCCAAGGTCCCGGAAAGTATCATCGCCGATGTTATCGTCGATAAATTGAGTCGAGCCATCGGCAAACCCCATGTTGACTCCGCCTGAATGGTAGCTGCGGAAGTCTTCGAACGAATCGGTAGAGGCATTGGGAGCCCGGTCGGTTGCTCCGACAATGCGTGCGAAGGGTTCGGTAACCTCAGGGAAAATGCCCAACCAGGTCACCGCACCTAAATCATTTCGACGTTCGCCAATCATCATGGTGTTGCTGGATCCGTCAAGGATATTCCTGAATCCGATTCGACTGTTGCCGAAAAAGATTCCTTCGCCGTCAAAAGGATCGTCGTTGGATGCAATGCTGCCAAAGACGCCCGAATAGTTGCTGCGGGCGAGCATCAGCCCCTGTTGTGAGCCGCCTGAGTCGCGCGTTGAACTTCCGTTGCCCACTGGGGCCGGGTCGCTTTGACTACCGTCTCCGCCGAAGTTCAAAATTTCACCGTCGGGATCGGATGGGCAGAGAAAGCCGGGGACGACTTCTTGGTGCACCAGACTGTTATCTGCTGTCGTGATTGGATCGTTGAACCGGATCTGACTGGCGAGGTTGCCTTGTTCAAGGAATGGTAAGATCTGAGCTGACCACCCCCACCCGGGGAGGAGGTTAGAGTCATTTTGAGACGTCCAACCGGGTGGAAAACGCATGTTGGAACTTTCAAAGTTGAGAATGGCCAGCGACGACTGCCGGACATTGTTAGCACATTGAATCCGACGGGCGGCTTCTCGAACCTGTTGGACAGCAGGCAACAACATCCCAATCAGGATGCCAATGATGGCGATAACGACCAGTAGTTCCACGAGTGTGAAACCCTGTTTCTGACGAATATTGCTGCGCTGAAACATACTTGCCCCTTTGAGAATGTGGCACCCTATCGATGCCTACGGTTGAATTTACTCTGTCAGTCCGTCACGACAATATGACGGCACAGTGCCCGTCGCCTTACTTCGGGCTCGGCGGTTTGTGATTATTCATACCGAAGAGGTGGGGCGGCTAAGGACCATCGTTGCGAAAATTTTCCAACAAAGGATCGACCGTCGATCTAATTCCTTCGACCAGTTCGGGATCCATATATTGGTAGTCGTCGGGAATATCCAAGACGTGCAACGTTTTGAATTTCATCTCGCCCGGGAAAGCGGCCATCAACTTTTGTTTGTGCTTCTGTTCCATCACCAGAACCAGATCCGCCCACAGAAGATCTTTAGAACGAACCGATTGCCGCGCACCCTTATTGGTTCCAGCGGACCGCGCGACCACCGATGGCTTGTCCGCGTAAATCTTCTCGGCCGTCGGACTCCGCCATTGGTTCATCGAACAGACAAAAAGTACTTTTAGCGTCTCTCCATCGACCATCGCTTCACTTTCTTAGATTGCTTTACAAAAATCTACCCGAGTGTCCACGGCAAAGCGCTATAGGGTCTCAACCGGATCGCATTCATCGGTGCTGGGCCAGACTTTGAGTTCTGAAAATTCTTCTTTAAGATTCGTCGCCAATTGTTCTACCGCAAATCGTTCGCTGGTGTAGTGCCCAAGAAGTATCAGCGTGACGCCTTTTGCTTTGGCGTCCAGACAAGTGTGAAAGGTGGCTTCGCCGGTGATCATGGCGTCGCAACCGACGTGCGCGGCTTTGTCCAAAAACGATCCGCCGCTACCGCAGGCGATTGCTACTTTTGAAACTTCATCTCGACCGCCGTTGACAACTTGCAAATGGTCCAGATTAAATTCCGTTTTCAAGGCGTTTAGAAAACTATCCAACGCCACATTACCGGCCAGCCTTCCATAGCGCCCCGCGCCTAATCCCGCTTCATCGTCGGCGATCGGTGCGAGCGGTTTTGCATTTACGACGCCAATTTTGTCTGCGATCATTTGGTTGATGCCGGCGGCTGCGGAATCAAACGCCGTATGCGGGCTGTAAACGGATACGCCAGCCCCCGCCAATTTCCACAGCAGCGCCGACGGCACGACGTCGGTCGTCAACTTTTTCACCGGTCGGAAGGGCAGGGGATGATGGGATACGATCAAATCCACGTCCTTGGCCACCGCTTCGTCAGCTGATTCGGGCGTGATGGTTAAACACGTCATCACGTTTTTGACTTCCGATTGCCGGTCACCGGCGATCAACCCGACATTGTCCCAGTCTTCAGCCAGCCGCAGCGGCGCGAAGGTTTCGAGAAATTGGCAAACGTTTTGAATGATCATAATTTCGTTCACAGAATTCAGGCGATGGCGGAATACGAATCGACAATTTAAGTTAGAATGCCGCAAATTCCAATCCAACCAACAACGCCGTTATGCTAAAGCTTAAAAAAGCCGTCAATCTCGAATCTCTTCGACAGCCACTGAAGTCCGCGATCGCGACCGCGGCCGCGATCGGGGCCGACGCCATTGAAGTCAACGGGCGCACTCAACTGCGTCCCGCCGAGATGTCACGTACGGCTGTTCGGCATTTTCAAAAGACATTAGCTGATTTCAATTTGAAAGTTGCTTCGGTTCACTTTCCCACCCGCCGCGGCTACAGCGTGACCGAATCGCTGGAACAGCGCATCGACGCCACCAAAGCCGCGATGACGATGGCCTATGAGTTGGGCTGCGATGTAGTTGTGAACCAGATCGGACGCGTTCCTGAAGTCGACAGCGACGACTGGAACACGATGACCCAAGCGCTCAGCGACATTGGTAATCACGGCCATCGCTGCGGCGCGAAACTGGCGGCCCAAACCGGCATCGACGATGGGGAAAAGCTCAAAGGCCTCATCGA
>CALDEW010000141.1 GCA_937942355.1 uncultured Pirellulaceae bacterium
TCACCACGAACATTGGGCTAACAGAAAACATAAAGGCTGCAAGGAAAATCGCCTTGCAGCCAATGGCCCCATGAACTTTGCGTTGAAGCTGCATAGTTTTGCTCAAAGGAAGAATAATACGACAGTACAGTGATTTTGAACCGTCAAACGAGCCAACGATCTCATACAACCTGCCGGTTTTTGCGATAATTGCCTCAAATTTTTCCAATCAGGACAAAATATCCTCGTTATTCATCGGCTGATTCCCCGAACGCCGTGTGTTTGACAATTCGATAGGATGAGAAGCGCCGAATGTACTGATAGTGGCGCGACTGGTACTGGTGTGTCAGTCCCCAACGCAGAATTTCAGTTGGTTCTTTCTCATTGTCGGCAGTTCGATTGAGTCCGATCGCATGAGGCGCGTCCTTGATGACGGACATGACCTCGAAGTTGATTCCGTCGGGAGACCACTGAATCGTATTCTTCTCAGGGCCATCGGTTGTGATCAACGATGCGATTCCTCCGTTGTATTTCCAAACGCAAACTTCATGCCCGCTATTGGAGACCGGATTGTAAGGAGATTTGATGTAAGGACCTTTTACGTTGTCGGCGATCGCTACACCATGTCGAATCTGCCGCCCACCAAATGTGATCGCTTCTCCCATCTGCTCACCTTTGTAGTACAGATAGAATTTTCCGTTGAATGGAATGATGCAAGGATCATGCACCTTGTGGCTATCAAAATCACCTTTCTTCTCAACTTTAAACCGGTTCTGGGTTTTACCTTTCCAAATACCATTGTCGGCGGGACTAAGAATAGGTTCTGCGCTCTTGGTCCACGGTCCGTCGGGGGAACTGGCCCAAGCCAAACCAACTTGGTTTTTTACACGAACAGTATAGGGAGATTTAACGGTCTGATAGCACAAGTAAAACATTCCCTCATGTTTCATTATTTCTGTGGTGAAAACGGAACGGTCGTCATAGGCTCCCTTTTCGCCGCGTTTTACTGCTGGCCCCTCTTCTTTCCATGTCCAACCATCGACGGAGGTCGCATACCAAATATCGCAGCGATCCCAAGGAAAAACTTTGTCCTTCTCAATGTCGCCACCGAACCCCTGGCTCTCACCGGTACTACGCGTATACCAAACGTAGTACTTGCCATTCTCTTTAATGACAGCGCTAGGGTCACGACGTACGACGCCTTCTTCAAACGCGAAGTCGCCCTGAAGATCGTGGGTGTTGAACTCGCAGAACCATTCGTTACCCAGGTCGCGCCATTTCAAAGCACGTTTCGAAGCGGCACTCAATTTGTCGGGATTAGTGATTCCCAGAAAATCAATTTGCTCAGGCGTGGGAGTAACCGTTTCCTCTTGAGCCATCGCATGCCCTCCCGAGAACGTTAACACCATTGAGAATAAGCATCCCAAGAACATCGCCGGCAACTTACCCAGTTCAATATCAGTCGAAAAATTCCGCACAACAACTCTCCTTTGTTTCAGTAGTGATAACTAAAATGAGCTCAAACCTAACTCACTTTGTGTTTACCCATTTTTTTCCAATCCAATTCAACGCCATGCCCGGGAGTGTCGAAGGCATACGCGAATCCATCCCTAATTTCCATTGGCTTCAACAGGAAATCATCTAAGCGAAAAGCATGAATTTCCAGAAGCGATGCATTTGGAATCGCCGCCAAGCAACTCACATGCATTTCCTGAATACCGTGGGTGGTAAGTCTTCGGTTGTATGCTTCTGCGATGTGAGCCACTTTCATCAGAGCCGTTATCCCACCCATGTTGGACATATCGGCATCCGGGAACGATACTCCCGCATCCGCGATCAACGTTTTGAATTCATAAACCGAATGCAAATTTTCTCCGGTGCAAACCGCGATAGGACCCTCGGTCTCAATGCGCCGCAACCCCTCGATATCGTCAGGAATGGTCGGTTCTTCGATCCAATAAAGATCGTATTGATCAAACTCTCGAACAGCTCGCAAAGACATCTCGACCGACCACTTCATGTTGACGTCGACCATCAATTTTTTGTCGGGGCCAATCAGATTCCGAACGGCGGCAATACGTTCACACTCCTCTGAGATGCTATCGCGGCCTATCTTCATCTTGATCGCATGGATGCCGGCGTCAAGGAAACCTTGCGTCTGAGCCAGCAACTGGTCGATGGTCATGTCGAAATCAATACCGCCACCATAGCATTCGGTTTTGTTGTCGTGCCCACCCAAGAATCTCCAAAGCGGCTCGTCGGCCAACTTCGCCTTCATGTCCCACAGCGCGAGATCAATCGCCGAAATGCCGAACATCGCGATACCACCGCGCCCCACATAGTGTACTGCCCACCAAAGCTTATTCCAGATCGCTTCTATACGACGCGGGTCTTCACCGATTATCAGCGGAGCAAGATTGTCGCGAATCAAAGTTGCGATCGCCGAACCACCTGCTTCACCAACGCTGTAAGTGTATCCAAAGGACGAAGCTCCATCGTCGGTAGTGATCTTCACGACAACTAAAGAGAAATTCGTTTGGACGCCATGAATGGCGTCTTCCATCGGCTTGCTCAACGGAATGTGATAAAGCTCGGTCTCAACAGTTTTAATTTTCATGCAAACAGAATTGGTTTGTGGTTGATCTTTTGATAGGCCATCGAAATGAATAGCAGTATGCGCGAATTGGGTTAGGAGAAGTTTAGATAGAAGGTCTTTTTCTCAAGGTAATTTTCCATCCCGT
>CALDEW010000142.1 GCA_937942355.1 uncultured Pirellulaceae bacterium
AGCGACTGAATGCGTCAACGGAAATGATTTTGAAAGGCGACTGTGTAAACCAGACCGAGACCAACATCGGCAGCGCCAAAAAGAAACGCACCGGAGCGCTCAGCCATGTCGCCCCGAACATCATCAGGGGCGACCCCGCCACGGCGAAACTGAAACTAATCAGAAGAAATGTACTGGTCCATTCGGTTGAAGGGCCGATCCGCCAGCTGTCGATTCGGCGCTGGCCGACAGCCGTTTTTCGAAAGATGATCCCGGCGGTGTACCACAGGAAAATGGTTCCCAATCCAAACAACGTCCATCCGATGCCTGCGCGCCAAAACCACATGAAACCTGTATCGCCCATGGTAGGGTCTTGGATTTCAGAATGGTTCGAAACGGCGAAGTGCCCCACCACATTTCCGGCGGCCAGCAACAATGCCGAAAAAATGCACCGCAGAGCAACGGTGGGTGTGGATACCAGATTTACCATTTCACCAAACAAGCTATCGAACTCGAACTTGGGGAAGGCAAGGCCAGAGGACGTTTCTTGCTTCGGCCGTTTTTTATTGCGACGTTTCTTTTGTTTGGCAACTTGCGCCGATCGCGAACGGTAAGGGTCGATCCCTTCTGCGTCGGCATCTTTGGTTTTTGATTTGCCATTGTTGGATGATGCAAGTGAGGATGGTGCGATTGCTGGCGTCGATAGTTCGTCAAGTTCCCCAAACAGCTCTGTTGGATCTTCCAATTTTAGTTCATCGTCGTCTTCATCCTCCGGCTCTTTCGCTTGAGCAAGCAAATCGCGATTGACGGGGGCGAGTCCAAACGATGGGTCGACATCGACAGCTTCTGTGGCTTCAGCAGTCTCTGGCTCCGTTTTGGCCGCATCACTTTCCTTCATCCTTATTTTCGAGGCTGCTTCCAATTGCTTCTTCGTTGGTTTGGGAACGGTGATCGGTGAAAAGCAATCAGCACATTTGACTTCCGTACCAACAACGTGGGTTGTTACGAACAGGTGCGACTCACAGACAGGGCACTTCAACGAAAATGAACCAGGGGCAGATGTAAGATCCGTGATGCCGTCAACCTCCAGAGGTTTGTCGGGATCGACGGCGAAAGGATCCTCGACGGGGATTTCGGTTCCCGCGGTTGAGCTCGCTTGCTCAGTCGAATCGAATGTCTCAGGAAACTGCAGGTCTTCAAAATCGTCAGACGATTCGTCGATCGGTTCAAGCTCGGTCTCAGGTTCAGGTTCTGGCTGGCTGGCCGGAATGGTCGTTTTTTGCGTGATGGGTGACGGCCGAACTTTGTTTGCCGGTGCGCTGTCTATACTTTCATCAACCAACGGGGCCGTAACCGTTGGGGAATTTTCATTTGTGGCAGGTTCATCGAGAGTATGTTCATCGCTGTCGAACAGATTATCGAAGTTGCCGCTAGAAGTGGCTGGGACCATCAGCGAAGTCGCGCAAACCGGGCAATCGATACGTTGCCCAGCTTGCTGATCGCGGGCGTTGATCTGCTGTAGACATTTGGGACAATCAAATTGAATCATACGAGCCGTTATCAACGAAATAAGTGGTCCGGTTTTCAGATGGCCGCATTCCGGTAAAAATCGTTTCTCAAACACATGTGCGGACACCATCATTTTAGTCGGTTAAACACAGCAATGAAAGATTCAGGTTGTCGATGAAATTAGTTAAAGTTGCCGCAGGCGTGCTCAATCAAACGCCAATCGACTGGGCCAACAATCTGAAAACGATTCAAGGCGCGATCGAACAAGCGCGAAGCTCAGATTGTACGCTACTTTGTCTGCCTGAACTTTGTATCACCGGTTACGGTTGTGAAGATGCGTTTCACTCCGCCGGTATCCGCGAAACGGCGATCGAAATGTTGATGGAGATCCTGCCGATGACGACCGGCATGGTTGTTTCGGTGGGGCTACCGCTGATGTATGCCGGCGGGATCTTCAATACGGCGGCGCTGATCGTCGATGGTGCGCTGATCGGTTTTGTTGCAAAACAGCATTTGGCCGGCGACGGGATTCATTATGAACCTCGTTGGTTTAAAGCCTGGCCTGCGGGCGTGCAGGGAGAAGTCGAGGTCAACGGCGTCGAGTACCCAATCGGTGACATTATTTTTGACGTCGGTGGTATTCGAATCGGATTTGAAATTTGCGAGGACGCTTGGGTTGGAACGCGGCCCGGCGGGAGCCTTGCGGCGCGCGGCACGGATATCATTCTCAATCCCAGCGCCAGCCATTTTGCGTTTGGCAAGCATGAAGTGCGAAAGCGCTTTGTGCTCGAAGGCAGCCGTGCGTTCAACGTGACCTATGTTTATGCCAATTTGGTTGGCAACGAATCGGGCCGTGCGATCTTTGATGGAGATGCGATGATTGCCTCCGGTGGACAATTGTTGGCCACCGGCAACCGGTTGTTTTTCGAAATGCAAAAGCTGACAACGGCGACGGTGAATGTCGAAGCCACCCGCATGGCGCGGGCTCGCACAGGGAGTTTTGAACCTTCGGTGGATGGAGACGAAACGGATGTCATCGACGTTGGTTTCGATTGGCCGGATTGCCCTTTGACACGCAGCGCCGTGATTGATGAGGACTGGGAAATTGACACCGATCTGAAGGCGGAGGAGTTCTGTCGAGCGGTCGCGTTGGCGTTGTTTGACTACATGCGGAAGAGTTTCTCGCGCGGGTTTGTGGTTTCGCTGAGCGGTGGTTGTGATTCGGCCAGTGTAGTGGCGCTGGTATACGCGATGTTTCGGTTGGCCGAGCATGAACTGGGCTTTGAGAAGATGATCGAGCGGATCGGTCATTGCATCCCCAAGGGAAATCAACCTGCCGATTCAACAGAATTGACAAAGTTGTTATTGACGACCGTTTACCAAGCGACCGAAAACAGTGGCGATGTTACACAAAATGCGGCCGAGGCCGTGGCTCAGGAGATCGGAGCGACGCATTACTTTTTTGATGTGCAGCCCATGGTCGACAACTACCGCGCGGTGGTTTCTAAAGCGATTGGTCAAGAATTGAATTGGGACGACCATGACATTACGTTGCAGAACATTCAGGCACGGGTGCGGTCGCCCAGCGTTTGGATGTTGGCAAATTTGAACAGCGCGTTGCTGCTGTCGACCAGCAACCGCAGCGAGGCGGCCGTCGGGTATGCGACGATGGACGGAGATACGTCCGGTGGCGTCAGCCCAATCGCCGGCATCGACAAAGCGTACCTGCGGCAGTGGTTGATCTGGATGGAGCAAACCGGCCCGCTGCACATTGGCCCGCTGCCGTCGTTGAAAACGGTTAACGATCAACAGCCCACCGCAGAGTTACGTCCGCCCAGCGAGAACCAAACGGACGAATCAGATTTGATGCCGTATGAAGTGCTGGATGCGATCGAGCGGTTGGCGATTCGAGATAAACTAGTGCCGATGGAGGTGCTGGAACACATGCGGGTGGAATTTCCAGAGGTTTCGGTTCAGCAGATGGGGGCTTGGACGATTCGGTTCTTCAGTTTGTGGTGCCGCAATCAGTGGAAACGCGAAAGGTACGCTCCTTCTTTCCATCTGGATGATAAGAATCTGGATCCAAAGACGTGGTGCCGATTCCCAATCCTTTCTGGTGGATTCCAAAAAGAACTTCAAGTACTGAGGGCTTTTCTGGAAAACCAATCGGTATGAGCGTAGTTTATGCGTGTACCCATTAGCAAAAATTGGGTTACGATGTTGTGCTGTGAAAGCATGTTCTTAATTCAGAAATTCACCAATGGCTGACATTCTTTAGAATGTTTGATAGGTCCGAAGATGAGATATTTGTTTGCGTGTTTGTTGTTTGCCACCGTTGTTACAGGAAGCTTCGGATCCGTATTCGCTCAAGACAGCCCCGAGGTCGCTGACGCTCCAGTGATGGCTCCTGCCGAAACCGGCGATTTCAAGTCGATCTTCAATGGTGTCGATTTGACCGGTTGGAGTGGAGATGACCGGTTGTGGAAAGTGGAAAACGGCATCATTCGTGGTGAGACGACCAAAGCGGTTGCCGCCAAAGGGAATACATTTCTCATCTGGGAAGGTACAACCGCAGATTTCGAATTGCGGCTGAGCTTCCGAGTTTCTTCGCAAAACAATTCAGGCATTCAGTATCGATCGGCTCACATCACCGATCCGGCGAAGAAGCCAAGGAATGACTTTGTGCTACGCGGCTATCAGCACGAGATTCGTAACTCGGGTGATCTGCCCGATGTCGCTGGATTCATCTACGACGAAGGCGGTAAGCGGAAACGCATGTGCCACGTCGGCGACAAAGCGATTTGGAAAGACGGAAAAAAGGTAGTCGAAGATACCATCATCTCAGCCGAAGAGTTTAAGTCGCTGTTCAAGGTCGATGAATTTAACGACGTTGTCATCATCGCCAAAGGCAATCACATTCAGCACTTTATGAACGATCGCTTGATCCTTGACTTCACCGATTCCGATGACCAAGTGATGCTTAAAGGTTCTCTCGGGTTGCAACTTCACGGGGGCAAGCCGATGTGGTGCGAGTTTAAAGACATTCGTATCAAGACGATTGAGTGAAAGCCATTGGGCTGAAACCGCTTAACGAGCCCACAAAATATTGCCGCGGTTTCGAGGCGGAATTCCGGTCCGTTGAGTGCGTAGCTGCTCTTGGCGAATGACGAAGTTCCGATGCAGATTCGTCCCATAGCCAGTCACCGGACGTGGCGTCGAAGGTCGGCTTAACGGGGCCGCGTAAGGCGCTGATGACCAACTCGGACTGACGTAAGTGTAGTTCGGTTGAAATGCGGTTCGATTGCGGAACAGCTGTGCCTGGGCGCTTTGGCTGGAGAGGCAAAAGAGGATCGTTGCAGAAAAAGCGATGACTATAAGTTTGAACATGTCTGAGAACCTCAGCTAATTTGATCAAAGAACGTCGGCTGCCCCGATAGCGCCGATCTTAATTATTTGTGGGTTTTCGTGCCAATGGGTATTAAGAGAACTACTCCAGCGACATCAGGAATTCCGTCATCTCTCCCGATGCGTGAGCATTGCCTTGTTGGTTGGCCTGCTGGATGCCCTGTTTGAGAACGTCTTGAGCCTCGTCAATGCGGTCAAGTCCTGCCAGCTGCTGCCCCGCCATGAAGAACGCGGGAACATGCGGCGGCTCATCCGCCATTAGTTCGCCAAACAGCTTCAGGCTTTCCTCGTGCTGCTCTTCGCTCTTGAGCTCCATCGCCAACGCGTACTTCAAAAACGTGTCTTCTGGGGTCTCTTTGAGCATCGCTTCGATTTGTGCGCGTCGTGACATAGGTTGAGTGTCTTGTTCGGAGAAAAGGGGGCAATATTTGCTCAGCTTTACGAGCCAGTCTTTATCTTGATCATCATAACCTCATTGCCGCAATCGTTGTACTTGACTGAATCAACGAAATTCTTCATCAGCATCACGCCGCGGCCACAGGTCTTTCCCAGGTTCTCATCGGCTGTGGGATCGGGGACTCCATCGGGGTCAAAGCCGCAGCCATAATCAGAAATGGTCGCCTCAAATTTCCGGTCATCAAACCCTAAATTGATATCTACCATTTTCGTTGGATCGCAACCATTGCCATGTTTGATGGCGTTCATCAGCGCTTCTTCCATGGCCATCTGGATACCGAATCTATCATCGGCGCCCCAACCATGCAGCTGCAACGCCGCCAAGATCTCAGCGATCAAAGGAGCACATTGATCGGGATCAGCCGGGAGCTTGCGGACGAGCGACCAAATCCATAAAGGGCGATTCATCATAGGGTGATTCATATTGGGAGATTGTCTTCTATTCCGTTAACGATTCAATCGCAGTGGCTTGGTCGATTTGAATCTGAAATAGCTCGTCCAGATGCGTATAGCTGAAAAGATCTCTTACCTCGGGCTTCAAATTACTAAGCCGGATCTCGCCTCCGCGGGCTCTGACGTGCTTTTCAAGTACGATCAGCTTATTGATCGCTGCGCTGGAAAAAAAGCTGACGTTTTCGAAGTTGACGACCACGTCTTCGTTTCCTTCATCTTCCAGAATTGACAACAGCTCCGTTCCCATCTGTTCAATGCGGCTGGGGTCCATCACTTTGGGATCGACAAACTTCACAACGGCAACTTTGTCGACGTTGTCTACTTCAAGGCATTCATAGTTTTCCATCGTGGCGCTCAAAAAAACGAAACCAGTTTAAAAAGTTCATTCAATTT
>CALDEW010000143.1 GCA_937942355.1 uncultured Pirellulaceae bacterium
GATTTTGTCATAACGGTTCTCAAGGGCGGTAACTACCAGCTCAACGGAGAAGCGATTTCTGCTCAGGAGTTAGAGGAGAATCTGCGCGTTGTTGGGAAAATGTCAGATGCTTTTCCTGTGGAGGTGCATACTTTTGGAGACGTTAAGGTTGACAAGTTTGAAAAGGTGAAGGAACTGATCAACAAACACCTTAAAAGTAAGGTTACCGTTGTTGTCAAAGATACGATAGAACCGAAGTTAGAGGTCGCCGCGGCTTTAAACATGGACATGGTTGGACGATTAGAAGACAAACTCGTCCTGCAAGGCATTGGCAGCAGTGACGCTTGGCCGCAGATCATCGAACGTAAGAATGTTGTGGTGGGGCTGCCGCTTACGTTGTCCGACGATACGGATCTTCCGACCGACGCGACGTCGTTTTACCAAGCGGGCGTGCCAATTCTTTCGGCGTTTACCGGTTCTCACAGTGATTATCACACGCCGCGCGATACCCCCGAGAAACTGAACTATCCCGATGCGGCTCGAATTGCCAAACTAATGGGACTGGTGGCAGCTGATTTGTCGAAGATGGAAACCAAGCCAAAATATGTTCGCCAAGAATCCAAGCCTAAGAAAGCCGTGCGCGGCGGCGTGCGAGCTTACTTGGGTACGGTGCCAAGTTACGGCGATGATGTTGTCGGTGTGAAGTTGTCTGGTACCACGGCCGGCGCGCCGGCGGATACCGCGGGTGTCAAAGGAGGCGACATCATCGTGGAATTGGCTGGACAGAACATTGAGAACATTTACGACTACACCGCGGCGATTGACGGACTAAAAATTGGACAGGAAACCACGATCGCCGTGATGCGCGGAGACCAGCGTTTAGAAATGAAAATCACGCCTCAATCACGCCAGTAAATTGCTGGGGCTGCTAGTTCATCTGATGCTACCAATCCTTGAGAGATCGTTCCAACGGACTGATGATTTATGACTGACGAACAAACTGATGATAACGAACCGACCGCTCTGGACGACGCGCCGAACGAAGTAGATGGATCGGCAGAGCAAGCCAAAGTTGTTCAACCCACACCGTTGCCCTCTGCACTTGTGGTTGACGCTGAGCCCAGGGAGAGCAAATCGGTAGCACGTTACTTTTCGTTCCTCTTCCTTTTAGGCGTCATCGGTTTGGTGGGAGTGATTTTTTACTGGGTGATGGCTCGGTTTCTAATTCCACTGTTTTTGGCGGCGCTGTTGGTCGTAATTTTTCGGCCGCTCCATCGTTGGATGCTAGAGCAGACCCGTGGTAAACAAACGCTTGCCGCGTTGCTGACCACGCTTTCGATTTTGTTGGCTGTGCTGGTGCCGATCGGCGTGCTGATTGTGATGGCCGCGGCAGAGGGACGAGACGTTCTGAAACAGTTCAATTCAACAAAGATACTCAGGGACGTCCAAGAAGCCCGCACGAAACTTAAGTTAGACCTGCCCAACGCGAATCAAGTCCGAAACATCGACGCACGATTCTTGGCGCTGCGGACGATGTCGACCACGGATCGAAGTGATCTTGAAACGCAGAGTTCGGAGCTGTTCGAGATCATTGAGGCTTCCAATCAGATCGCCGACGCCCAAACGTATCCTCTACCAGAACCAACTGAAACCGAACCTGCGGCAACCGTAACGGAGGACGAAGAGAGTACGTTGAGTCCGGTCGAACAGGAGTGGCAGAACTACTATGGGTTGCTGCTTGAGGCGAAAGATCTGCAACGCAAATTGTTGTCCAAGTCGGAAGGGCAAAACGATAGTGAGGAAGCGATAGATCAATACAATTCAAACCTTCACGACTATCGTGAGGTTGTTCATCTAACGGCGCAAAAATTTGACGCCTACAAGTACAAATTAATGGGCGGCCGTACCCGAGCTTTTGCCATCGAGTTTTTGAATCCGACCGATGAGAAATTGCAGGGCTACGCAAATTTGGGCGGGGAGTTTCTCAAGGACCAAGTGGTTCGTTTCGGAGGATTTGCAGGATCCGTGTTGGGAAGCCTGCTGTTGGGCAGCGCGATCATGATTATCAGTTTGTACTTTTTCCTGTTGGATGGCCCCGCGATGTTGGAGTCGTTCAAAGGATTGTCGCCGCTGGATGACGCTCATGAGATCGCGCTGGTGGACGAATTTGCCAATGTGAGTCGGGCGGTGGTCGTGGCGACGTTGCTATCGGCGCTTGCGCAAGGCGTTTTGGCGGGGATTGGATTCTATTTCGTTGGGCTCGATTCGATCTTTTTACTAACGGTGTTGTCAGCAGTGCTGGCGATGGTGCCGTTTGTGGGCGCTGCTGCGGTGTGGATTCCCTGTGCCCTATATCTCTACTTTTTCGACAACAACCTGACCGCGGCGATTGGATTGGCGATCTATGGCGTGGCTGTGATCTCAATGGCCGATAACTTCATTAAGCCATTTGTCCTACACGGTACGTCGAATCTGCATCCGCTATTAGCGCTGTTGAGCGTGCTTGGCGGGGTGACGGCATTGGGCCCGATTGGTATTTTGATCGGTCCCATGGTCGTTGTATTTCTGCAAACGCTGTTGAAGATACTGCAGCGTGAACTGGCAACGATGGATGGTGAAGCCGCCAAACCATTGGAAACGCTAGAAATTTGAGCGCTGAAACTTTTAAGCAAGAAGGCATCAATGATAAAATACTCTCTCGTTGCTGGGCATTTGCCTTTCTTGCATTGTGCACTTATTGATAGCAGCCTGTTGTGTAGGGCGTTCCGTTGTGGAGCCTCGGAACCAACGAAATTGAAAATTTTAAAATTGAGTTTGAAAAATGCCTTTTGCCCCGCGCCGTGATTACGAAGTGTACAACGTAGCAGTTGAAAACAGGATGCGTCGAAGCGTTCACAACATTGATGAGCAATTTAGGCGGTATGCAGCGTACTACGATACGATTCGGCATGCGCGTCAAAAATTGCCTCAATACGACAACGAAAAAATAGTTGCCAAGCACGAGAAAATTCGCGCACACGCACGATTGGTCGAACTCTACCGGCATTGTATTTGCGATTTAGACCATGAAAAATGAACTCCAAGTGGCGCTCCATGATATTACGGAACAGCTTGAATCAAACAAGATTATGTTTTGTCTCGTTGGTGGGTTAGCGTCGTCTTTGCGCGGTAGAATTCGAAACACAGAAGATGTTGATCTCGTCATTACGTTGAGTGTCGATGCGGCAATTGAATTCTTGAATAACTTGCCGGGAAATCTCTTTCGCCCATTCTTTCCGGAGGTCGAATTGGTTGCTCGAACCTCATTCATTCTCGCGCTAGAGCACGTGCCGACACAAATCCCTCTCGATCTTGCGATCGGGCTGTCGGGATTTGAGCAACAGATTGTCGACCGCGCTGAGCCACTCGTTATCGCGGAAAGAGGTGTGCCTGTCGCGACTGCCGAAGATTTGATTCTGATGAAATGTCTTGCTGGCCGTCCTCAAGACATGCAAGACATATCCGGAATTGTGCAAGTTCAGCGTGATTCTATTGATTGGAATTATTGTGAAGTCATCGCTCGTCAGCTCGAAGAAGCGATCGACATTAGCCTGGTTGAGACAATCAAGAAACTGCGTCAATGATCATTACCTGTGGCGAGCATGCGTTTGGTTTCCACACTTAACGCTGGATTCTGCCCGGCAATGTGTTTGTTCTCCTATATTTTTCTAGCCATTATTTTTTCTGTCGATACGTTGGGATCGTTTCACTTAGGGGGGCTTTCTCAGACGCTGTTTATTCCTCTTCGATCGGTATGGGACGGAAACGCTTGAGGGCTTGGGGGATTGGTGTCTGGAACGTCACCTTTTCACCCGTTTCAGGGTGAGCGAATTCCAAGAAGTGTCCGTGGATTGCCATCCGTCTTTTTTTCCAATCGCGGTGCTCAGAGTTCTTTTTGCCGTAACGAGGATCGCCAAGAATTGGATGTCCTGCGTCGGCCATGTGGACACGCATTTGATGTCGCCGCGCTGTTTTCAAGGTAAGTTCGACGATTGTGGTGTCAAGCTTTGTCGCGATAACTTGGTAATCGGTGATGGCGAGCTGCCCGTCTTTTTCCTTGTAAACTCTGTATTGGTCGAGATTGGTTGCGGTGGCGAGATAAGATTGGTGCGTGCCGGATTCGGGCTGAACGTTGCCGTTGACGATCGCTGTAAATTTTCTGACCGGCGCGTTGTCGGCAAATTGAGCCTGTAACAGCTCGGCCCCGACGTTGGATTTCGCGAAAACCAACAGTCCGCTGATCTCACGATCCAAACGGTGCACCACAAAGCACTCGCGGCCGGACCGGGAATGATTGACGTATAACTTCAAGCGATCATAAAGTGTGTTGCCGGTCGACTTTTCCGTCGGCAGGCTCAGCACGCCTGCCCTCTTATTGATGACCAAGATCCAAGAGTCTTCAAAAATGACCTCGAAAGTTCGATCGGCCCAGGCTTTCTTTTTTTCCTGATAGCCGGCCTTGGGGTCGAAGTCGATCTGCACAACGTCGCCCGCCGCGACCCGGAAGAAAGTATCCAAGCAGACCTTTCTATTGACCCGCACGCATTTATTCTGAAACAGTCGGTCGACTTGGCTGCGCGGTAGACCGGTGGTGTCGCGGACGATGTGATCGGTGCGGCCGACTTGTTCGTGAGAGACCGTGATCTCGTGAGTTTCTTTTGGCATCGTTTGTGACGTCGGTTGGAGTGGTGTGTGAATGTTTTAAAGAAGAGTTTTTTTCCGGCTAAAATCCGACAACTGTTTAACGACAAGCCGGAGGGCGACAGTGTTTGCCGGTGCACAACGCGGTCGCCTGCCGGCTTGTCGTTAAACGGACATTGAATCGGGCTTTAATTCTTGGGTTTGTAGTTGGAAACGATCTTGAGCATTTCACTGTGAAGATGAACGTTGGAGGCCAGCACCGATGACTTTGCCAATGGAAGTGGATCTCCACTGCAGGTCGTGATGATGCCGCCGGCTTCTTCGACGAATAATCGGCCTGCGGCAAAGTCCCACGGTGACAGAGTGTACTCGAAATATCCTCCAAACCGCCCGGTTCCTACCTGAACTAAATCCAGAGCTGCCGTGCCGAACCGACGAATGCCGTGGATATTACGGGCAAATAGAGAATCGATCGCTCTGAGCGTGGCTTGCATCATTTCGCCGCGATCGTAATAAAAACCGACGCCGATCATGCATTGATTGAATTCCGTCGCCGGACTGGTGCTGACGACCGAATCGTTTTGAAAAGCCCCCTGCCCTTTGGCACATTGGTAGTTGTCGCCGGTGATGACGTTTCTGATCAAACCGTACTCCGCCACGCCGCGAACGTAATAAGCGATCGAGATCGCAAAATGGGGAATCCCATGAGCGAAATTATTCGTGCCGTCGAGCGGGTCGATCACCCAGAGGTGTTCGGCATTGGATAGTACCGCTTGGTCAACGCCGTCGACGTTTTCTTCGGCCAAGAACTGGTGCGTTGGAAAAGCGGCCCGGATCGTGTCGATGATCGCGCGCTCGGCTTCGACGTCGGCGGCGGTGACAAGTCCCTGCGTTTGGCCGGAGTCCGTTTTTTCAGTGGTGTTCGATCGGGCCAAATCTGAAAAGTACCGCTTGATGATTACCGCGGCCGCATCGGCGGCAGCGCCTGCGACCGATGCGATGTCTGAATTGATCAACGTATGCGTTCTTTCTGTGTGCTGGATATCAGCTGGTAAGGGGCCCGGCGTTTTGACTTGGTTTGTCATCTAGCGATTGTTGAGCGCTTCGATGACTTCGGGCAAGGGAAATTCCAAAATGGACGTGTCTTGCATTTTGCGGATCTCAAACAGCCTACGATAGCCGCGGGTGACTAACGATTCGCGCTGCTGCACAAAGTCCGGATCCAAATGGGTTTTCGAAAATTCATCATCAACTTCGATGGGTTCAAAATCCTCTGCGACGATAAATTGTGCCAGCGCTGGATTACATCGAATGTGGCGTTCAGGGGTCGAGTGCAGCAGTTCGGGATCCACGTTACCAATGACGTAGCGCAAATAGAGATCGCTGTCGGTCACGTTGGCGACGTCTTCGCCGCAGACGCTGCATAGATAACCTTCATCGCATTTGGCCATCGATCTCCCCGTCTATTTCAAAATCACTTCAAATTTAACACGTCGTACATGTCGTAGATGCCCGGCGATTGCTTGACGACAAACTTGGCGGCTGCCAGCGCGCCGCTGGCGTAGCAATCACGGTTGGAAGCCCCGACCTTCAGCTCGATCGTTTCTCCCAACATGCCAAAGACTATCGTGTGCTCGCCGGGATTGTCGCCGGTGCGTACGGCGTGATAGCCGATTTCGTCATGGGGCCTTTGACCGACCATGCCTTCGCGCCCGTGGCGGTGATTGGAAATTCCCATCGCCGTGGCCGCGATGTTACCAAACTTTAACGCTGTCCCGCTGGGGGCGTCGGCTTTGAAGCGGTGGTGGCGTTCGATGATTTCCACGTCGACTCCGCTGGCGTGATCTTTGAGTGCTTCGCCGGCGATCTGAGTCAGTTTCATCGTCAGGTTTACGGCCATACTCATACTCGGTGCCCAGACGATGGGAATCACGGCCGCCGCGTCACGGAGAAGTTGCTCTTCGGCGGACTCAAGTCCGGTTGTCGCCATGACTAAGGGCACTGAGTTCTGGTGGCAGAATTGGATTGCCTTTGTTGCACCAGCCACGGTAGAGAAATCGATCACGGCTTCACAATCGGTGTAGGTGTCGGTGATCGGTAGCTTTAACTCGCCGGCTCCCGCGACGATGCCAGCGTCTTGTCCAATGGCAGGATGCTCGGACGCGTCCACGGCGGCCACTAATTGCAGCGTTTCGTCTTGTGAGGCGAGGTCGATGAGGCGGTGGCCCATGCGGCCGGCCGCGCCGTTGATGGCTATTTTGATCATGATCGGTGCGTTAATTGAGGCGGATAAAGAACTGAAAACCGAAGATCGTAAGCGACTGAGGGCGGCTTCGGAAGCCATCAAAACGGCATCAGATGAGCATCCCCGGGTAGCAATGCTAAGAATATGGCCCTTAAAGTCGCCCAAAATCGTGCTAATCCCCCCTCTAAACTAGAAAAACCTATTAATTCCGAAACAACTGTTTAAGAATCTGCGTAACAAAGGCAAGCAAATGAGGGTTGTAAGGGACAGTAACGGCAGATTTCGACGATTTACAGCCTAAAAACATTGCGGGGTTTTGTTCGTAAGTCATTTATAATCAATGACTTATGGTTTTTGTTGGTCGTTGCTGTGACGCTCGCTGGCGAGCTGTTTGACGTTTGTGATAGCCGTTTCTAGAATGCGGCACTTGAATATAGAGGCGAATCCAAGCTCTTGAGCACTGGGTAGGCTGAAAGCAAATCACCGCTAGTCGGCGGTAAATAGGAAAGAGGGACGAGATGGCGAAAATGAAAAAGACGGAAGTTCGACCTTTCAAGGAAATGCTGATCCAGTTGCGGGCGCGGTTACGCGGCGACGTTTCGACACTGGCCAACGCAGCGCTTTCGTCATCGGGCTCAGGCGGCAGTTCGTCATCTGCGGTTCCCAGCCACATCGCGGACATGGGAAGCGATACTTACGAGCAGGACAATACGATCTTGCTGATGAACAGCGAAGGCGAAACGTTGACGCAAATCGAAGGTGCTCTTGAACGTATCGAGGGTGGCCTTTATGGTTTCTGCACCGAGTGCTCGGGAAAGATCCCTAAAACACGGCTCAAAACGATCCCCTACACGCCCCATTGCGTCAAGTGTGCAAGTGAACTCGAAGACGACACTTACTAACAGTTCAGAAAGCAACAGTTCCGATCCGGATTTAGCCGGCCCACAACCGCAAACACAACAAGAAATGATCTCCAAACAGGACGTACGACTGCCGGTCAGTCGCTACGTCCTGTTTTTTTGCATTGCAGCTGCTGGGCTTGCCGTTGATTTAGTTACCAAGCACTTGGCGTTCAAGCATTACTTTGATCCAGCATCATCATTCGGACAGCAACCGCGATGGTGGATCGAAGGCATCTTTGGGTTACAAACATCGACCAACCCGGGGGCTCTGTTTGGTATGGGCAGCGGATTTAGCTGGGTGTTTGCCATTCTGTCCGTGGTCGCAATTTCCGCCATTTTGGGATGGTTGTTTGTTTTCAAGGGCGCCGCGGATCGTTGGCTGACGTTCACGCTTGGGTTGATCACCGGTGGAATTTTAGGCAACCTCTATGACCGCGTTGGGTTGGGGGCGTTGCCGAGCTATCCTCCCGAGATTCATACGAACGTCCGTGATTTCATCTTGTTCCGTTTGGAGGGCGTTCCTTTCTTCGAGCCTTGGCCCAATTTCAATTTCGCTGATTGCTGGTTGGTATGCGGCGCGGCGTTGTTGTTCTTTCACGCTTTGTTTCTGACGCCCGAAGAAGAAACGTCTGATTCCGCAACCTCGCAACCTTCCAGCAAGGTCTCCCATGACTGACGCCGCAGAGAAGTTTCATTTCGACGGTTCACCTGAGGTTGGCAGTCGACTGACGCTGGCCAATCGCATTGCGGTCGAGGCCGGGAAGCTAACGCTGAAGCATTTTCGAAATGAAGCCCTTAAGGTTATCCGCAAAGGCGATGGTTCGCCATTGACGATCGCCGATCAAGAAGCCGAAACGTTCTTGCGGGAAGAGATCAGCAAAGCTTTCCCTGACGACGGCATTGTCGGGGAAGAGTTTGGCGTCACCGAAGGCACATCGGAGTTCAACTGGATCCTAGATCCAATCGACGGGACGAAGTCGTTTATTTGTGGCGTGCCGCTTTACGGGACGATGGTTGCGGTCGAACGAATCGGCGATTCAGGAGACAGGCAAAGTGTGATCGGTTCGGTTTACCTACCTGGCATCGATGAAGGAATCTTTGCCTCCACTGGTCAGGGAGCGTGGTATTTCCAAGGCGATGAAGCTGCGGTTCGAGCACGCGTTTCGAAAACAAAAAGGGTTGAGGATGCCGTGTTGGTCACCTCAGAGGTCGAGACTTTTGGCGAACGCGAGGCGGCGGATGTGTATGGGCGGCTTGCTCAAAGCGTGTATTTTTCCCGAACGTGGGGCGATGTGTACGGGTATCTCCTAGTCGCGACGGGGCAAGTCGATGTAATGATCGATCCGATCCTTAACGTGTGGGATGCAGCTGCGGTTGAGCCGATTATTCGAGAAGCTGGCGGACGGTTTACCGATTGGTCGGGGGAAGCTCGAATCGATTCAGGGGACTCCGTTGGATCCAACGGTTTGTTCCACGATGAGATACTGAAGCTGTTGCGGCAGTAATAAGTTAAGTTATCCCGCTCAAGCAGACTATGAACCAACCATCTACTCCAGTCGAAAATGAACGTAACTCGAAAGGGGCAGCTTGGGGATCGTTTGGGTTTATCCTATTGCTTGTTTCTGCTGTTCTTCCCCTGTGCTTGTTCTCAATGATAATTTGGCCTTCGCGAGGGAACGATTTTGGCGGCGGTGGAATGGCAATCGCCGCAATTGCTCTCCTTTTCATGTTTGTTTCGCCAGCTACGATGGCAATGGGCCTGATTTTAGTTCGTAAATTCAGCGAATCCAAATTTCAGCATGTAGTTGGCTGGATCTCCTCTGTCCCAACAATGATCGCGCTCGTGTTTCTGACGTTTGGCTTTGTATACGAGATGCGACCGATACCAAAATACAATCCAAAGGACTACCAACACCTCATAGGCAAACATTTGCGTGATGCAAGGTCAGAACTAGACACTCGCAACACTGTCAGTGGCTCGGAGAGCGGAGGTGGTACTTCCTTCAGATTCTTGTCGTTTCGCGGCATGCAGATTAACGCGAATCGTGATGGTATCATATTTGAAGTCAACAAGGGCTTGCGGAATTAGTCGCGTGATAACAATACGTTGCACACGGAGCCGCGGGCCTCGCGGTTTTTTTGCTTGCATGTCTTTCGCCGCGGCCCGGTGAACGTTGCCGTTATCCGGCTTAATCATCGCTTAACCCCCACGCACCTTGAAGGGCATCGCAATTGACACTTATCGCTATCGCCTCGGTGTTGATTTCAATCGCAATTGTTACGTTCCTAGCAGTTCGACGAAACAAACCTGCGTCTTGCTCTCTTTGTCACGCTCACTATTCGGCTTCGCTAACGTTGATCGAGGGGCCAACAGGGATACTAATCTGCCAAAATTGCATCGTCGAAATGTCGCTAATTTCTGACTCGACCGCCGTAACAAATGATCCGCCAGCGCGGGGCAATCCCGATATCAACCCAAATCCGTACTCGCCACCAAATACCGCCGCATTCAAACGTTGTATGTTGTGCAGTGAAAACGTAGAATCGGTTTTCGTGTTCGGCCGAAAGTTGGACGTTTTTGCCTGCGAAACATGTATATCTTCATCATTAGAAATGATTCGCGACCGTGAACATTGACGAAGTCGCCGGATAACAATACGTTGCACACGGAGCCGCGGGCCGCGCGGCTTTTTCTGCTTGCATGATGTTCGCCGCGGCCCGGTGAACGTTGCCGTTATGCCCTAGTATTGCCAATCAGTATGGTAGACAACACCACGACCGTCGACAAAAGAACGCTGACTGCTTCAGTCGCAGCA
>CALDEW010000144.1 GCA_937942355.1 uncultured Pirellulaceae bacterium
TCGTCGATGAAAGCTCAGCCACCAAGACCAAGCAGGTCAATGGTATGGGCACGGGCGTCGTCATTGACAAACGGGGCTATATTCTGACCAACTACCACGTTGTTCAAGGCGTGAAGACGATCGAGGTCACCACTGGCGATCGCCAGAAAACAACAGCGAAACTTCTCGCCCATGATCCTGAAACGGATCTGGCTGTTTTGAAAATAGACGTCGGTCAACCGCTGCCTGTGATCGCGGTTGGCACCTCATCGGATCTAATGCTGGGCGAAACGGTTACCGCAGTAGGAAATGCCTACGGATACGAACACACCGTAACCGTTGGCATTATCAGCCAGCTCGGTCGCACGGTGCAGGTGAACGATGAACAGATTTACCGCAACCTGATCCAAACCGATGCGGCCATCAATCCCGGCAACTCAGGCGGTCCCTTGATGAACGTGTACGGCGAGATGATTGGTATCAATGTCGCTGTTCGAATCGGAGCTCAAGGCATTGCGTTTGCGATTCCTGTCAACGATGCGATGAAGGTTGCGGCGAAGCTGATCAAGAAATTGGTCACCGAAGATGTTTATCACGGAATAAAAACGCGCACAATCTATGTCGACGATCAGCCTCAGCTGGTGGTTTCATCGGTCGAGCCCAACAGTCCTGCTGAGGCTGCCGGAATTCACAAAGGTGACCGCATCACGGAGGTCAACAAAGCACCCTCCACCCACGACATGCACTTTTACTCAGCCTTTGTCGGAGAAGAGTTTAGACGTGGCGTGGAATTGACATTAAGCAATCGTGGCGTTGAACGCAGTGTTAAGTTGAGGCCGAAGCAAGTTGATTCTCCCGTCAGCTTAGTGGCTTGGGACGATATCGGAATTAAAGTAATCGACGTTGCTCCAAGTGAAATGCGGGGTATGCATAAGAACTACACCCGTGGATTGCGAGTCACCGGTGTGCGGCCTGCGAGTCCTGCCGAGGACGAAGGGATTTTGGCAGGCGATATCATCGTTGCGATGCATGGTTGGAAGACCGAAACGACTGAGAATTTGCAATTCGTGCTCAACGAAGAACTTGTTCAAAATCGCGGCGACTTCATGTTTTACATTCTCAGAGATAAAGAACCGTTTTGGGGTCAAATGCGAATCGCTGAACGCGATACTCTGACGCGCTAAACGCATCAATCTGCGTTACTCAATCGCCAGAGTGGCGCGCGTGTTGGACTTGCCCCAGAAAAGTTCTCACCCTGCCGCGCTGCCCCAAGGTTCTGCACCGAAACCGCCAGCTTGACGCATCGTTCAAGCTGGCGGTTTCATTTTTTAACATAAGATACAGATAGGCCCGAAACATGTGCGCTCAGATCACGTATATTTAAGGAACACGATTGCGGTGGTCCACCTCCCAGTGCCCTCGACCCTCCACCGGTGTTTGAAAGTTTTCATGGCGACAGGTTTTTGATGGAACGCGCATTTATTGATTGGCTCAAAAGTGAGACGAGTTCTCACCGCCATCCGAATTTGATTCTGGGGGTAGGGGACGACGCCGCCATCGTCGACTTGCAGGACGGCTCGACCGTGATCTCTACCGATATGTTGGCCGACGGTGTGCATTTTGTGGTTGGACAGACTCCGCTGAATCTGATCGGCCGAAAAGCGCTGGCGGTGAATTTGAGTGATCTTGCTGCGATGGCGGCGCGGCCGGTTTGTGCGACGGTGAGCCTAATGTTGCCAAAGTCGATGAGCATTGACGATGTGAAAGAGGTCATGAGCGGGATGTTGCAGTTGGCCCAAGAGTACGGCGTCGCCATCGTCGGTGGCGATACCAATTGCTGGGACGGTAGGCTGGTCATCAATGTGGCGATCACCGGTTTGGTAGATCATGTGACACCGCAATCAAGTAGTTGGAGGCTCAATGGGGCTCAGGCAGAAGATGTGATTTTGGTTTCGGGTGATTTTGGACATTCGATCAAAGAGAAACATCTGACTTTCACGCCGCGCGTGGCGTTGGCATTGCTGTTGCGTAAAAAGTATCTCGTTCACGCCGCGACGGACATCACCGATTCTTTGGCGTTTGATCTGGCCGCGATTGCGAAACAATCTGAGTTGGGGATGGAGTTGGATGCGACTGCGATTCCAATATCTGAAGCTGCGTTGGCTCAGTACAAAAACGATCAACCGGCCCTGCTAAAATCTGCACTGTATGACGGCGAGGATTTTGAACTTGCGGTGGTGGTTGATAGCGAAACAGCAAAACGCATCGTTGAAGATCAAGAATTACCCTGTAAAATGACGGCCGTAGGAAAGATGACTTCGGATAATAAGTTTGTCCTAGTTGATCCAAACGGAACGCGTGGTTCCTTAGAGATCAAAGGATACGAACACACGTAACGCTTGCTTCGCGGCTTTATGAGTTCAGCAACGGTTGTCACACGGACGGTCGGCATTGCGACAGTGAACCAAATGAATGAACCTCTAAAAAAGATATTGGTTTCCAACAGCCTCGACCAAACGTCGGCGATTGGCGTTTCAATCGGAGAAGCGTTGCAACCTTCGACCCTGATTGGATTGGTTGGGGCTTTAGGTGCGGGGAAAACCAATTTGACGCAGGGCATCGGCGAGGCGATTGGGGCGTTGCGGACGGATATCGTCAGCCCAACGTTTACAATTTGTGTGCCTCACCGCGGTCGCATCAAACTGCTGCATTTGGATGCTTACCGGATCAAGGACGGTAGTGAAGTTGATGAACTTGCGCTCGACGAGGAATTGGAAGACGGTGCGGCGGTGGTCGTGGAATGGGCTGAGCTGATCGAGCGTTACCTACCGGAGATCGACGTAATGATCAGAATCGAAGCCGTCTCGGAGACACAGCGGAAGCTAGAGTTTGAGGGACGCACGGAAGCCGGGCGAAAAATAATCCAAACGCTACCTGTGATGGTTTGAGGCCAAGGCTGTTAGTGTTTCTCGGGCTTCGTGGCCAGCTCCCTTTTTAGGTCCTCGAAATCAGCCGCGTCCAGACCCAACAGCTTCACCAACTCGTCGACCAGTTCATCTTCTTCTAAATTGCTGTGGATGTGGTTGCCATCTTTATCAAGCAGCATCGTTGTAGGGTAAGCTTTGATGCCAAACTTTTCTTTGAGAACGCTGTCGGGGTCGATCACGTTTTTCCAAGGCAACGGTTTCTTTTTATAAAAGTCGTTGAGCGTTTGAGCATCGTCCAGCGGAACGCCGATGATTTCAAATCCGTGATCTTTGAAGGCGGCGTGAATTTTAGCCAGCTTGGGAAGTTTCGCGACGCAAGGTGCACACCATGTGCCCCAGAAATCGAACAATACGACTTTGCCTTTGTAGTTGGCGAATGAGACCTTTTCGCCGTCCGCCGTTTCGCCTTCAAAAGAAGCGTCGGTCAATGTCGGCGGCATGGAGGCCAATTTTTTGTTGTAAGCCATGGTCTCTGGTTCGGAGACACCATCAAACTTCCACATGTCGTCCTGAGAGACGAAGCGATAGACGGCTGCCTGGCCACTTTCGCCAAACTCTTTTCCGCCAGAGGGGCGGACTGCTATAAATACTTTGCCTTCAACTTCGTATGCCTTTGCCGCATCGCCTCGAAAATTGAAACCATCCCAAGGCATCGCGGCTGCCGCGTTTAAAAGCTTCCCAAGGACCAACAATCCTTTATCCTCAGCCTCAAGCGCCTGAAATTTTTCAAATTGAGATGCGTCACTGTTGAGTGACTCCCAGTTTGTGGTCAGCTGAGCTGATTCAAGAATAGTTTTGAACTCCTTTTTGAAGTTGTCAAACTCCGCGGGGAAGGATTCGTTGATGGAAGGGTCTGCTAAAGAGATTGCGATGGTTGCGATATCACCTATCACCTCCGTAGCGCCCTGGTCGGTCATATACGCCCGTGCGATTTTAAATTCGCCTGCGGTGACCGATTGGTTCATGCGCTGCAGGTTTGCTTTTGCTGCTTCGGTCGGCGATGGGCTTTCTTGAGCGCTGGCGGGGTGGAACGTTGCCAAAGCGACAACAACACCTAAAAGGGGTAGCAGAGGGAACATTGTGACTCGAAAATTTGGGTTCAATAGAGTTACATGCAGGTGATCGTCAGCCTGCACCGGAGAGATGAATATAACCGAGATCGTTTCTGTTTCGAAGTGCGATTTGATCAGTCAGTCGAGTCATCCTCGGACGACATAATTTGATGCACTTTGTCTGCAAGAACGGAGACAAAATCGAAATACGGGATGGGCTCAATGTGCACCACGCGACCTTGCCTGAGCCAAAACAGTTCGCCATTACCGTGTATTAAATTGCTGCGCATGGGCCTAAATGGTGAAGCTTCGAGCGCTCCCGGTAGTACTTCGTAGGGCACGTAGTTACCACTAGTCGCGTTGGGGTAAGCGGGTAAGGCGGAGGCATTGTTATGTTTGCCTCCGTCCTCCCCGTTGTCGCGATGAGGTTAATTCCTCATATTTACCGGCGTGCGGCTTTCCCGCACC
>CALDEW010000145.1 GCA_937942355.1 uncultured Pirellulaceae bacterium
CCCCAACCTCGAGCGGGTTTGCCGGCGATGGTGGTGACTAGGTTGCTAGAAAGCAAACGCTGCGAGAAGGTGCCGACTTCGTAGAGCGGCTGCAACGTTGGTTGCGATAGTGAATAGCCCTCCGCTGAACGAAGGTGAACCAAGTTGCTTGAGTTCCATAGTTTGAGCGCAGCATCGTTTTCAGATTCTGACGTGCCAACTTCGCCAGCGGTGGAGTTCACGGAAGTCACGTTAGACGATACGTCGACCGCGGCGAACTGGTTATTCGATGCTCCGCCGGGCATTGATGTCACGACGCAAACAATAAGCGCCGCAGCTAATGCCACTGAAGAAAGAGGCAACCAACCACGCAACGGCCCCGAAGATGGTCCTTGCCGCTTGGCCGGCAGGGTCCGCGCGCCACCGTTGAGCACAGCGCCCCCGGTACCGTCGAACTGCCGATAAATGTCAAACGAGATCCGACAATGTGCGCAGCACACCAAATGCGGATCAGAAGCCAGCGCCGCTATCGCATCGCGCCCGTCCAAACACGCGTCCAACTGTTGCTCGAACAGAAGGCATTGCGTATCGCGCCGATCAACCTGCGAATTCAGATTTTCATTTGGTTGACTCATAGACGACCCCTCGGTTTTGCAGCTTCAATACAATCTCACGACGGGCTCGATGAACCCACGTCTTCACCGTCCCCAAAGGCACCCCCAGTTCCGCCGCGATCGCGACATACTCCAGCTGGTGATGGTGGAACAATTCGAAAGCTCTTCGGTACTCATCGCGGATACCAGACAACGCCAGTTCGATCTCCTCGGCCAACAAAACCGCGGCTCGACGTTCGCGGCTGTTTTCGTCTTCCACCGGGAATTCTAAAGTAAGAACATTGGGCCTTCGTTTGCGTTTTGACAACAGCGTCCGGCAGCGGTTACCCGCGATCGTCAGCAGCCAAGGTTCAAATGCCCGGGTCGAGTCCCAGCGATGCAGATTTTTTGCGACTCGGAAAAAGGTCTCTTGAGTTGCGTCTTCAGCGTCTTCGCGCTGCCGCAACATTCGATAACACAGCCCGTAAACTTGTCCGCGGAACCGGTCAATCAATTGGGCCAGTGAGTTTTGGTCACCGTCTAAGTAACGTGTGACTAGCATCGGTAGTTCTTCGGCCATCGTATCTTCTCCCAAAGATGTGGTTATTATTATGTACTTTGGAAGGCGTGGCGAAGTTTGATATTTCTTAAACTTAATCCACTTTTTCCAAAGAAACGAAGGGAGAGATTCGGAAGAGAAACAAGTTTATTCCGATGATTTTCGTTTTGGTCAGAGAAGAGCACAAAAAAACCGTTGCATATAATGCAACGGCTTTGTTAACAAATTTGAGATCGACCCAAGATCGTTTCTCTCAGGCCATACCTATCACTGCGAAATGACGCACGGTAGCCGCACGGTAGCCGCACGATCACAACAGCCACTAACGCCGATTGAACAGCTTTCTCAGGATATCATCGGCAGCGTTGGTAGAATCTTCATGAGCCTCGGTGGGACGCGGCGGAAGTTTTCCCGGTTTATCGTTCCGTTCAACCTTGGCTTCTTCCGATTCCACGGAATCCTCTTGCAACGATTTTCTGATTTCTTGGGTTTCCTCAGTGCTAAACTGAACGGTTTCGTTTGCATCAAAATCGAGGTCGTCGAATGGCGAATCATCATCATCATCGCTGACCAGCCAATCAGAAATACTGTCTTCCAAAGAAGCTTTCTTTCGGGCTGTTGCAGTCCGAGAGGCTGCTTCGACAACGTTTTTCACTTTTGGCTTTTTGGCTCCCGGCTTTACCGGATCAATCAGCAATTCAAATTGCAATCTGCCAATCTTAATCTTATCGCCCGATTTTGCCACGTGCGGCTCAGTGATCTTCTGGCCGTTGACGAACGAACCGTTTCGACTACCCAGATCGTTGATGGTAACTTTCCCATCAGCAACTTTGATAGCACAATGCTTGCGGCTGATCATGTCGCTTCCGGGCCTCAAGTGAGCCCCTTCTCCGCGACCGATGATAAATTCAGGAACGGAAATTTTGATTTCCCTTCCCTCATGTTTACCACCAATAATTTTTAAAAGAACTTGCATCCCCAAGTCTCCCCTATTTAATCGGTGTCAGTATCGAACAAATTACTCTCAAGCCGTGAAGGCCAAGAAGAAGAGAGGAAGTGAATCTCTTCGATCTAACGAGTCTTCTTATATTATGATCGGTTTCGGCCAACAGTCAAACTTAAGGCGTTCTTCCGAAATCTCGTACCTCTTTTACGGCCATAGTTTTACCTACTAAATGCTGGCACACAATAAGGCCTTTATGGCACACAATGTTTATTTAAGGCATCACCAAAGTCAATGAATTTAATAAAGTAGTTGCCCAAAGACCTTTTTAACTTCCCGCGCGGCCGCAGTGGATGTTTAGAGCCCGCTAACAAAATGACCTCATCCAATCTAACAGCGTACCAAAACATCATCTTTTGCTTGTCCAATCGGAATTACCGTACTTTTCGTGCAAAATAGTTTCCGCGTTTTTTTTCTGATCAACAGTTAGACTCGCCTCTTTCAAGGTTAAGTTTAGGCCGGCTGCCAATGCACCGACCATGGCCTCTTGAAATTGGCTCTTAGAAACACTGATGTCGGCAAGATCCCAAATCCCAGGCAGCTCCGGAGCAAATTCAGACCGCTTCATCAGCAGGCTGCCGTGCTGCAGCGTTGCACCGCTGAGCCGACGTTGGGCGCTGCCGCCGATTTTGAATTCCTCTAAGACAATATCTCCCGCAGTCCGACGTTCAAAACACAAAAAACGGTGACGATCGCCGGCCGCCGATTGAGAAAACTCAGTCTTTTTACCGGCCTCAATGTCGGCAAGGGGAAACTCGAATTGTTTTGCAGAAACGCCGTTTTCGTTTAAAAAACCCACGATGGCTTTGTGAACAGCGCCATAAAGATCATTTTGCTTGGACGACCAACGATTCGTGCCCGGCAACGACAAACTGTACGTCAGTTCTCGGTCGTGCAGAATCGCGCCGCCGCCGGAGGAACGACGCACCATCTCACAATCGCCGCTGGCCAGATGTTGTGCTCGATCGGAAGATTTTTGAAAGTATCCCAACGACAACGTTGGCTCAGACCACTGGTAAAACCGCAGCGTGATGCGTCCGGTTTCGTTGGCCGATTTCAACAGCGCTTCATCTACCGCCATGTTCCATGCGCCGGCGGCCGGAGGGTCAATGATAAGGTGCCCGTTAAGCAAACTCTTGATACCCGCCTACTGATAATCCGAAAGGGGAGGGCAAGAGCAAACAAAATTGCGATCACCATAAACGTCGTCAACGCGATTCACCGCTGGCCAAAACTTTGACCTGACCGATTCCCGAGAAGGGTGAATCGCTTGCTGACGTGTGTAAGCTCGGTTCCAATCGGCATCAACCAGATCAGCAATCGTATGCGGAGCATTGCGAGGCAAACTGTCCTCGGCAGAGACGCGCCCCTCTTCGACGTCGCGGATCTCTTGACGAATGGACAATAGCGCATCGCAAAAACGATCCAGTTCTTCCTTGGATTCGCTTTCGGTGGGCTCGATCATGATCGTCCCCGGCACCGGCCAACTCATCGTTGGAGCGTGAAAACCGTAGTCCATCAACCGCTTCGCGATGTCAACCTCAGAGATTCCGGACGATTCTTTGATCGGGCGGATGTCAATGATGCACTCATGGGCCACGCGACCGTCGCGTCCTTTGTACAAGACCTCAAAATGGCCTTTCAATCGCGCGGCAATGTAGTTGGCGTTGAGAATCGCAACCTCGGTTGCCTTTTTCAATCCCGCGCCGCCCATCAAATTGATGTACGCCCAAGAGATAGGCAGGATCGAAGCGCTGCCATAATGTGCCGCCGACACCGCATAAGCCGGATCTTGACTGGCCACGCCTCCATCTTTTCCCACGACATGGCCAGAAAGAAACGGAGCCAGATGAGCCTTCACGCCGATCGGTCCCATCCCCGGTCCTCCGCCGCCGTGAGGAATGCAAAACGTCTTGTGCAGGTTCAAGTGCGATACGTCGGAGCCCAACTCTCCCGGAGCCACCAACCCGACCAAGGCATTCATATTGGCTCCGTCCATGTAAACTTGACCACCGGCCTGGTGCACAATGTCGCAAGCTTCGCGCACGGTTTCTTCAAACACGCCGTGAGTGCTGGGGTAAGTGATCATCAGACTAGAAAGGTTGTCGGCGTGAGCAGCCGCCTTCTCGCGCAGATCATCCAAATCAATGTTGCCATCGTCGTCCGTTTTGACGACGACCACATCTAATCCCATCATCGTCGCGCTGGCTGGATTGGTCCCGTGGGCGGAACTGGGAATCAAACAAATTTTGCGATGGCCTTGGCCGATGCTTTGGTGATAACGCACAATCGCCAACAAACCCGCGTACTCGCCCTGAGCCCCCGAGTTGGGTTGCATCGACATGTCGTCATAACCGGTGATGCTGATCAACCATGATTTAAGTTCGTCGATCATCGCGACGTAGCCATCGGTTTGATCGGCAGGGGCAAACGGATGAACGTTTGAAAACTCGGGCCAGCTGACGGGGATCATCTCGACCGTCGCGTTGAGCTTCATCGTGCATGACCCCAACGGAATCATGCCATGGGTCAAGGAAAAATCTTTGTTCTCTAATCGTTTGAGGAAACGCAGCATCTCGGTTTCGCTGCGATACAGATGAAAGGAAGCGTGCTGCAAGAATTCGGTAGTACGCTCCAGCCCCTCGGGGATGCCACCATCATCGTCTCCGCCGGCGACTTCAATTTCGCCATCTTCATCGACAGCGTCGTTGCGATTGAGCACATCAACGACCAAGAAAACGTCTTCCAGTGTTGTCGTTTCGTCAAAGCTGATGCCAATTTGATTCTCACCCACCATCCGCA
>CALDEW010000146.1 GCA_937942355.1 uncultured Pirellulaceae bacterium
CGTCCAATCAAATACAACAACACAAAGTTGGCGATTTGATACGCGCCGATCGCTTGCAACAGCCCCCATGCTTCGCCGGTCATGCCCTTGTAAAATAATATCACCATCAAAATTGGCGTGACAATCGACGCAACGCCCGTCAGGATGCCATGCGAAAGCACCAACGGCCACGCCGGATGATGCAGCCTGACCGTCAACAGCTGTCGGCTGATCCAGTGGAATGTTCCCAAAAACGAACTGGTGTCTTTATTATCCACGATTAAGTTCGCGACGCGATGTAACCGAAGCTTATGCTTTCGCAGCTCATTCGTCAGACTAGTGTCTTCGCAAAACGATCTTTCCCACTTGCTCAACAGCTGACAGCGCTCAATGAAGTCTCGCCGGATCGCCAAAGACCCACCCCAGGCAATATCGTACCGCTGCATCTGAACGACGGCGGCCGCGTTCCAAATCTTGCGCACGAATGCTCCCAAACGCACGTCGCTCGGCGAGTACCAACGGTTGCCGGTGGTCGCACCGATGCTGGCATCCTTAAGCGGCGTCACTAAATCGCTCAACCAGTCTTGATCGACAACGGCGTCACCATCCACTAACGCCACGACTTCAAAGCGTTCAGAAAGTGATCTTATCGCCTGCGAAATCGCCGAACATTTAAGGCTGCAAGTTTCTGCGGGCGATTTCAGATAGTGAATTATGGGCTGGATTTTCAAGGTAGAAAAAAAGTCTTCAACAATTTTGGCTGCGGGATCGGTCTCCGAATGGATCACGATGTTCAACTGAAAATCGGGATAGTCCTGGCCAATCAACCCCGTCAAACAATCAACAAGACTTTCGTCGGCGCCTTTAAGACAGAGCACGATCGCGGCTGGGGGCGAATAGGTTCCGATTTTGTCATGTTCACCCGCCAAATCTACGCTAGGTCGGTGAAGCTGATTGTCGCAGTCGCCTGTCTTCAAATATTTCAGGTAGCCAAGCACATAAATTACCTGAAAGGCAATTAGGCCCAGCATTAGGGAAACAAGCAGCGTAACCAAAAGAGATGCCATCGAAGGGAGGTAGCCGAAGGAAAAAAAGAGTTTGGGCGAATTTGAAAAACAATTTTCCAGTTTAGTCGTATCTGGGTTTACGCCCGAGATGAAATGAGCCAAACGTTGTAATTTTGCACAATCGGCTCAAAAACTACCGGAAAAACAATGATGTCCATCCTTTCGAAAATCGGCACAAATGCGATCGGTAAAAGATGAGCCCCTATATGTTCAAGCGTAGGCTTGAGCAGTGAAGTTTCCTTTTAGTCACCAGTTAACCTCGATCCCGTTGTGGAATGAATTAGTTAATCTTATAAACGCTTCGCATGGCCCAACTTTCCTCCATCGTCGAAAATCTTCCTGAACACTTGAAAGAACGTGTTCGTTGCGTTGGGCAAGGGACCAGTGACGGCGACTTTGTTTTGTATTGGATGGCTTCGGCTATGCGGATTCAGGAGAATCCCGCGTTGGATGTCGCGATGACGATTGCTGCTGCCCTGAGCAAACCGCTGCTGGTCTACCAAGGGCTGTCTCAGCGATACAAATATGCCTCAGATCGCCACCACACGTTTATTATGCAAGGCGTGGCTGATCTTCAATCGCAATGTAAATCGGCGGGTATCAGTTACGCCTTCCATTTGGAAACCGACAGCGACTCCGAAGCCCATCTCGCGGAGCTTGCCGCCGATTCTGCGGTAACGATTGTTGAAGAGATGCCCGTCGATCCGCAGCGCCGATTCCTAGCGGCGTTGAAACGCTCCTGCGACACTCCGATTTACGCCGTCGATACGGCTTGCGTGGTGCCGATGCAGTTGGTGGGGCGGGCTCACACGAGAGCTTTTGAATTTCGGTCCAAGACGAAGAAGATGTTCGCTCAACGCACGTCGCGGGAGTGGCCAAAACTAAACGTTGATGTTCAGCCGTTTGATGTTCAAAAATTGCCATTCACTCCCGTTGAGCTATCCGAACAATCAATTCCGAATTTGGTGGGACAATGTGACATTGATCACAGCGTGGGTCCCGTGGCTGACACTTTTGGCGGTTCGGTGGCAGGTTACGATCGCTGGGAACAGTTCAGGCAAAACCGATTATCGGCTTACCATCGCAAACGCAACAATCCGCTGACCGATGGTGCCAGCCGCATGTCGGCTTACCTTCACTACGGCATGGTGTCGCCGCTGCGCATCGCGCGGGAAGCGGCTGAGATCGACAACGACGGTGGTGAGAAATTTTTGGATGAACTGCTGACCTGGCGCGAGCTGGCTTATGGATTTTGCTTTTATCGGCCGGACCACGATCGGGTTTCAGCGTTTCCCGATTGGGCTCTGGCGTCGTTGCGTGAGCACCAGGGCGATCATCGACAGCAGTTGTTTTGTTGGGAACAACTGGCACGCGGAAAAACTGGCGTCGAACTTTGGGACGCCGCCCAGATGTCGTTGCTGCGACAAGGAGAGCTGCATAACAACTTGAGGATGACGTGGGGCAAGGCATTTCTCAATTGGACGCGTTCTCCAGAGGAAGCGTTGCGGTTGATGGTCGATCTCAACCATCGTTATGCTTTGGACGGGCGTGACCCTTGTTCTTACGGCGGCCTGTTGTGGTGCCTTGGGCAGTTTGACCGTCCCTTTGAACCGGAGTCTAACGTCACCGGAGTCGTGCGCGGGCGCTCAGTCGCCGGACACGCTTCACGGATGGACGTCGCGGCCTACCGCAGGAAAACTTCGGCCGTTCGTTTTCAGTCGCCCAGCAACGTAGCGGTCGTGGGCGTTGGAATGTCGGGCGCGATCGCAGCTCGAACTCTATCCGATCACGGCATCAATGTAACAATGTTCGACAAGAGCCAAGGCATCGGCGGCAGGATGGCCACGCGGCGCGTCGAAGACGAACCGACCTTCGATCATGGCGCTCAGTATTTCACGTGCCGAGACGCACGGTTCAAACGCTATGTTCAGTCGTGGCAAGAGCAGGGATTGGTTGGGCGCTGGCCGGATGATGACCAACGTATCATCGTTTTAGAGAACGGAGTTGAGAAAAGCGAATCCAAGTCCGTTGGCAGATATGTCGCTTTGCCGCGTATGAAAGATGTCTGTCGCCATTTGGCAGAGGACATTCCCGTTGAGTTAGCGACGCGGATCACCCAAATTGAGCCAGATAAAACGGCGGCCGGCGGAGGACGTCAATGGAGTTTGCGCGATCAGTCAGGAAGGCAGCACGGACCGTTTGATCGAGTTTTGTTCGCCATTCCGGCAGACCAATCGGCAGAAATCTTGAGGAACTCGCGGCCGGCGGCAGAAGCTACTGATTCTCTTTGCGATCGTTTGGCCGCGATCAAAATGGATCCTTGTTGGGCATTGATGCTGACCCTGGAGGCCCCTCTGCCGGTCAACTGGGTGGGCGCTTTTGTGCACAATTCCGCAATTCGCTGGATCGCCCGCAACGGCACGAAACCACAACGCCCCGACAGTCATGAACATCTTGTCATCCACGCCGATAGCGATTGGACGCGCGAACATTGGGACGACAGTCCGGATTCGATCATCGACGAATTACTGTCAGCCTTGAAAACATCGACGGGGATCGATTCA
>CALDEW010000147.1 GCA_937942355.1 uncultured Pirellulaceae bacterium
CTCAATATCGACGAAGAACTCAAAGAGGCGACGGCACGTTTGGGCGGCGATGGTCCGATCAACCTGTCCGACGTCACCGAATTGGCCAATAGCGCTCCGGTGAAAAAATTGTTGAATATGGTGTTGCTGTTGTCGATCAAGGATCACGCCAGTGACATTCACTTCGAACCATTCGAAGACGAATTCCGCATCCGGATCAAAGCCGATGGGGTGCTCAAGGAGATGCCACCACCGCCACGTCACTTGGCGTTTGCGATCACCACGCGCATCAAAGTGATGGCTGGTTTGAATATTTCAGAAAGGCGTCTTCCCCAAGACGGACGCATCGAACTGACCGTCGGCGGTCACCCGGTCGATTTGCGGGTGAGCGTGTTGCCGACCATGTTTGGCGAAAGTGTGGTTTGCCGAGTGCTGGATCGCAGTGTGGTTTCACTGGATCTGAACAACGTCGGTATGGATCCGGATCTGATGGCTCAGTTCCGCGAAGTCATCGACCGCCCCAATGGAATCATTTTGGTGACCGGCCCGACCGGTTCGGGCAAAACGACGACGCTGTATTCAGCGCTCAGTGAGCTCAATAAGATAGAAGACAAATTGATCACCACCGAAGACCCTGTCGAATACGACATCGACGGTATCATTCAGATTCCCATCGATCACTCGATCAACGTGACGTTTGCGTTAGCGCTGCGCGCGATTTTGCGTCAGGATCCGGATAAGATTCTGGTCGGCGAAATTCGCGATATCGAAACGGCCGAGATCGCGGTGCAGGCTTCCCTGACCGGTCACACCGTTTTCAGCACGCTGCACACCAACGACGCGCCCAGCACCGTCACGCGGATGAAAGACATGGGCGTGCCCACGTTCCTGATCACCGCCACCGTTGAAGCGATTTTGGCTCAACGCCTGGTCCGGCGAATTTGCCCCGAATGTCGTGAAGAGGTTGATATCTCTGACGAAAATTTGGCGGAGCTTGATCTGACGCGCGAACAAGTGGCCGGTAAGAAATTTTATCGAGGCGCAGGTTGCAATAGTTGCAGCAATTCAGGCTATAAGGGCCGCGTCGGTTTGTTCGAACTGATGATCATGGATGACGAGCTGCGTACAATGATTATTGAGAACCGGACCACCGACGAACTACGAAACAGAGCTAAAGAGAAAGGGATGCGGCTGTTGCGAGACAGCGGCATCGAGTTTATGCACGACGGCACCACATCGGTCGAAGAAGTTGTCCGCGAAACCGTCTTGGACGCGTAGTGCCGCTGGCGCGGCGCTAACGCGATTTCGAATTTCTAATTTTGAATTTCGAAATCAAAAAATTAGAAATTATAAAATTGAAATCAGAATTCTTAATTCCGAACTCTGAAATCAAAAATCCGAAATTAGAAATTTAAAATCCGAAATCTGCAACTTGTTTCAGCTCTGAAGCTTGTTTCAGCCAACCTTCCGCAAGGAAAATCATCATGCCACATTATCAGTTCGAGGCGATGGACCCGCAGGGCCAAGAGATCAAGGACGTGATCGAAGCGCCTACGCAGGATGAAGCTCAGGCCACCATCCGATCGATGGGGTATTTCGTCACCCGGATCGCGGTGCAGAAAGCATCCGCCAAGTCCGGTCCTAAACAGGGCAAAGACCGCAAGACGTTTGCCATGGGCGGTGCCGGTGGTAAGAAGATCGTGACGTTCACTCGCCAGTTGTCCATTCTCCAAGACGCGGGCCTGCCGATTCTTCGCAGTCTGAGAATTCTGGAAGAGCAATCCAAACCTGGAGCGCTCAAGAACGGATTGATCGACGTGTGCGAAGAGATCGAGGGTGGAGCGTCGCTGTCTGAAGCGATGGCCAAATCGCCCAAGGTTTTCGACCGTTTGTACGTCAACATGATCAAGGCCGGTGAAGCCGGTGGTTCTCTGGAGCTGATCCTTCGTCGTCTGGCGGAGTTTAAGGAGCGTAGTCAAAAGCTAAAAGGTCAAGTCATCGGTGCGTTGATCTATCCGTTGATGGTGGTGTTGTTCACGATCGCGATTTTGACCTTCATCATGTTGTTCATTATCCCTGAATTCCAAAAGATGTTCACCGAGTTCGGTATCGACCTTCCTGCGCCGACGCAGCTGCTGATGGCGATCTCGGATCGAACGGTGAAGCTGTGGTTCTTGTTCCCGTTGATTCCGATCGGGCTGATCCTGTTCGTTTCGCTGGTTTGTAAATTCAAGGCCGGCCGGATGGGTTGGCATTTGTTCCTGCTGAAACTGCCGCTGATGGGCAAACTGGTTGAAAAAGCCAACTTGGCTCGTACCACACGTACCTTGGGTGCGTTGGTTGCCAGTGGTGTTCCGATTATCGAAGGCCTGACCATTACGCGCGAAACATCCGGCAACGCGATGTACGAAAAAATTTACAGCCGCGTTACTGACGCGATTCGCACCGGTGAAACGATCGCCGCACCGCTGAAGGGAAATTGTAATCCGTCCTTCCATCCGGTGGCGATGTTCTTCTTCGCGGCGGTGATGTCGCTGCCGCCATTGGCGGTGCTGTTTGTGAAGCCTTCAATGTGGTTTGGCGTCGCGTACGGCTGTGGCGTGATGACGATGTTGGGTTTTGCGTGGTACTTTTTGAACTACAAAAAACCGGTCGTTGAAGATCTGGTGATCAACATGATCGACGTCGGTGAAGAGACCGGCGAACTGGACGTCATGCTTTATAAAGTGGCCGACTACTACGAAGAGGAAGTGGAAAGTATCACCGAAGGTTTGATGAAGATGATCGAACCGCTGATGATCATTTTCCTCGGTCTGGTCGTGCTGTTTATTGTGGCGTCGCTGTTTATGCCGCTGATCGCGATCATCTCCGGACTGACCGGTGGAAAGAAGTAGCAAAAGAAAACAAAGGCTTTGTAGGGTGGGTTCTCAGCCCACCCGCGATAGCCAAAACACTCGTAGGTGGGGCTCTTAGCCCAACCACCTTTGAAAAATAAAACCAATCCCAACCATGAACCCAATCAATCAAGTTCAAACTTATCTGGAGCCCGTCATGAAACGCTCTCAACAACAAACACAAACAACCCCCACCGGCCCCGTGCCCGTCGGCAGCGCAACCAAGTCGCGCCGCGGTTTCACCTTGGTAGAACTGTTGGTCGTGATCGCCATCATCGGGGTCTTGATCAGTCTTTTGGCCGTTGCGATCGGTCCTGTTTTGAGGACCGTGTATGATGGTGCTGTAACGTCCGAGTTGAAGCAACTGGAGCAGGCTATCGAGAGTTTTAGAACTCAGTACGGTTTCTATCCCCCGAGTTTTGCCGGGTTTAACAATACTGCTTCTAATTCAGCTTCATATGATCCTGAAGACCCGCATGCTTCTGATGCTTCGTCGAATTTAAGCGATGCGCGTCAGTTGTTGCCTTACTTGAATAAGATTTCTCCGAATCATTCTGAATTAACTGCAATGCCGGGTGATGCTGCAGGACGCTCGCGTTTGGAGGTATGGTGGACCAATATCGGACGCCATCTCGACGACCGGAGCTCCTTGGTTTTCTGGTTAACGGGCGTTTGTGCCAACAAGCAGTTTCCTTTGACAGGTAATTTGCTGCCGATAAATGGAATGCCGCAACTTCCTGCAGCGTTTCCAGGATCTGAGGCAATTGGGGTGACAAGTGACGGGACTCCCAATGGCGAAGCGCGAGCAAGGGATGTTAACGGCAATGAGATTGACATTCCTAGAGACTCGTTCATTGATCTTCGCGCCGGACAGCTGTCCGACATGGCATTGGCTTTGTCTGGTGCGAACGCAGGAACTGTCTCTCCCCAGTTGCCAGCTGGTCTCAGAGTCTACACCACACCTTTCGGAGAAGAAGGCGACGATCGTGGTAATGAATACTCATACCGCAACAGTGCGTTCTACACCAGCCCCGGTAGCTACTATGCAGATAATAATGGCAATCCTAGGTTTGTGAATCCTGACACGTTTCAGTTGTTTACTTATGGGTTAGATGG
>CALDEW010000148.1 GCA_937942355.1 uncultured Pirellulaceae bacterium
GTCGTCGGCGACCTTGCGGAGGAGGAAGTCAATCGAACCAGCGGCCAAGGTGATGGAACACGGGAACACACGCCAAACCGCGGATTCATCGAACGGGACAGGATCAAGTTGGCCAATTGGAACCGTGTCAACGCATGAAGGCGAGGTACCAGCCGCCGCAGCAAGTTGCGACAGCAGATCGGCATCCGGTTCGGTGACAAATGCAATGCAATGATCGCCGATGACGTCGGCCAGCGCTGTGTACTGCCGCCGCAGAAGTTCAGAGTATTCCGCATCGCAAGTGGCGTAGCGCTGAGAATCAGGCAGGCTGTGGATGCGCAGCCAGCGATCGGCAAACGTCTCGCGGAGTGTATGAGCGACCAACGGTGCCTGATTGAACGCTCGATGCCAATTTGTGAGAACGTCGATCAAAGGTCGGTTAGGGCGTACAACGGTGTTATAAACGACATCGTGTCGTTTATTACGCAAACGACCGTCTTTGAAGATTGAGTATAGCGAGGCTGGGGGAATTGTAAACTTTCTGAAAAGTCGTTTCTCCGAGATTTACCGAACCAAAATCAAGTTATCGTATATTGCGCAACGAACAGTGAGGACAGGCAATTCAGACGCGAGAGCTAGCACGAGTCCGGTGCACAAATCAAAGACTTAAGCCAACCGCAATTCGATTAAGTTCAATCAAAAGCGATTTCGCTTCGATGCTTACCAGTAACGTTCAAGTACGATTTGGCCGGGGGCTTTGCTGCGATGCTTGACCATGCCGCGGCTGTTGAGCAATTCTTCCATCGAATCCAGCATCGCCGGATTGCCGCATAGCATTACCGAAGACGAATCCTTCGTTAGTTTGCAATCAGCTGCCTTCTCTAATTGCCCACTGGCCAGCAACGCCGGAATCCGACCGCGCATTGCGACTTCGGACTGCTCGCGCGTGAGGCTTTGGATCAGCTCGAACTGTCCGGGATGGGTTGTGCGATGTTCGGAAAGTTCTTCGGTGTAGGCGAGGTCTGCTTCATGACGCACGCCATGGACAACAACGATCTTTTTAAAACGCTGCCAAGGCGCGTCGGTTCTAAGCATCGCGATGTAAGGAGCCAGTCCGGTGCCGGTTGCGAACAGCCAAAGATGTTCCGCGTCAGGCGTGTGGTCCAAAGAGAATCGCCCGGCACCTCGATCATTGACCAGCAACGGATCGCCGACCTCCAGCGCCCAAAGCTTCGGCGTCAATTCACCTTCGGGGACCAAGACGATGAAAAATTCCAGTTCGTCACCATGGGGGGACGCGACGGAGTAAGGGCGATTGATGATCGCGTCTTCAACGCCCTGTTTGCCTTCGGGGTAGACGCCCAACTGTAAAAATTGTCCCGGCTTAAAAGGGTTCACGCCGTCGGCTTTGATCGTGATCGTAAACAAGCCGTCGGTCCAGATTTTCTTCTTCGTAATTGTCGCGTCACACCAGGTAGGCATTATTCAGCTTTGCAAAGAGGATGAACTATTGGGACGATCCAAATTCGTCGGTTCATATAATCGCCGAATTATTCCACCAAAGCAAGTAAGGGCAACGTTTGGATGACGCCGGGCAAAGAACTTTTTTAAATTCCTGTCACGATCCGGATTTGGAAAAAGTCGGCAGCGGCGTAGGAAAGTTTGATTTGGTTTATGGGGGCACCTTCGGCATCGTGCAGCGTCTCAATGATGTCGCCATGAAAATTCGTGCGGTGTATTTCGGCCATTTTAAACGGTGTAAACAACGTAACGTCACCGCCTCGGCGTTCCGTTTCTTGCAACCGCAGGTCGACTACCGGTGCGTTATTCTCGGTTGAGAAAACGGGACGTACTGAAGTCACGAGGATGTTTTTACTATCCAAGTGAAACAGCTGCCGCGGCTGATTGCCTTTGATCGTAGAGGTCAGGGCTGGGCAGGCTCGGTCGATTGCCGATTTGAGCGGATATTTTAGATCCACGCCGATGCCGAGTTTGAAAATGCGACTTTTTTCTTTGCCCACAATCAACAGAGTGTCCAACTGCCGGCGGTTGATGCGGTTATGGTAAGGCAGCCCGCTGGGAAGCAGAGTCAGCGCGTAGTCCAAGTTTTCGATTTCGACAAAATTGGGCGATTGAATCTTCGGTGCGTAAATTTCGCCTCTCACGAATTGATCGGCCCCCAATATTTTGCACGCTTCGTCTCGCCAAGCCAGTCGATGGCCAAAATACTTGGTTGGTGAATTTCCGATTTCGATAGTAGGTTGTATTTCTATCTCCAGTTCTAAGACGCGTTGCCCGCGCGTTAGCCGGAAGACTTGCGTAAAGTTGGCGACCGTCTCTTGGCCGACAACGATACGGCCGCTGGTTTTTATTTCGCCGCAAAGAATGCTTGTGGCACTCGATTCAAGCTTGTCACAGATCATGGTCGAAGCCACTTTTTCGCGATTGTCCTGAAATACCAAACGTTGACTGGCTCGGTTGCCACGTTTCCCATGGTAGAGAATGCTGGCCAAAGCGCCCGTTTTCGGATCAATGGTGGCGACGAAGAATTCGTTTTGTAGTTTCGTGCCGTCCAAGACCGCAGGCTGCTTCTTAAGAGAAGATTTATCTGCGTCAGAAGTGATCGGTGTGAAACTGGAGCCAGAACATTGGGCGGTCGCGTGCAAATGACCGTCAGCAATTTGTCTCACCTGATAGGGCGATTCTGTTCTGCTGAAACCATCTTCTGTATTGTCAACAGGCAGCGAAACGGATGTGCGGCGAGTAAAAAACAGAGGATTTACGACGTGGACCTCGGGCGCGGCGTTTGATCGCGCAGACGAAGCGTCGGTCGAGAATTTGGCCAACAGGTCTTCGGTGGCCTTGGAGATCTCTGCGTCGATCGCGTCAATGGCTTGGGCCTGGTGACTCCAATCGGCCGTGAGTGCCTCGACGCGCTGAAATAAGCCTTCGCATTTTTGTGTCCATGGTTCAATGGTCTGGGAAATGTTCTGGCTGTCACCTGTGATTAACACTGAGAACCATTGCGCGATCAAACATTCAAGTTGGTGCAGCCGAAAGTACTGTCGCCAGTAATCGACGAAACGCGACAGCGTCACCTGGGAAGAAGACCGTATCGCTTCGGTAAGAAACGGTGACGCATATTCTTCGCTGGAGAAATTATCTGCATACCCCGGATCGTAAAGCGTCTCGAAATGATCGTCCAGCGTCGTGAACTCGCCCAGCACCGTCGATCGGCTGGCAACGCCCAGCAGGTCTGCGTAGGATTGATGAGTGCGGCCCGGCCAATGAGCGCAAGTGCATGTTGCTTCGTGTGCGGAATCAATCTGACGTCCAATTTTCACGCCCAGATCGAGCATCGTTGCCGGATCCGATGCATCCAGCAGGGTTTCTGCCTTGGAAAGAATGGAAGCTTCGGCGTCGCCGGCCCAACGGATCGTGCCGAAAGATCCGGAGGGAAATTTACCGCCGTCAAGCGCAGTGTGCATGGCTCCTGTGAAATTCAGCTGGTCCAAAATATTGGGAAGGCTGGACATCAACCCAAACCGGCGACGCATGAAGATGCTGACGTCGTAGTCGAGCGTCTGGTTGATCTTTGCGATTCCCTGTTTGAGTTTTCGCAGCGTCGTTTCGGGGGAGAGCAGCGTGTCGGGAAGTTCAACATCGTTGCCGCCGATGATTGCGGCTTGGCTGTTGGCGAGTTTTGTTTTTAGTTTCTCCACCGACGGATGTTGTACCGCGCTGAGCGCTTCTCCGGACAGCAAAAAGTTGACGATGTGGTTGGAGTCAAGTTCTTGCTCCAAACGAGTCCCGAGAGTTGTGGGAGTCGTCAGCACCAGGTCGATCAGGGTTGGCTGGACAGGGTAGTAGTTGTTCTTCTCTTCCAGCAACAGATCGTAGCAGTCGCTGATCGCTGCATCGCAGGTCGTTGCGTCGTCGTCGGTGAAAGCTTGAGCCGCTTCGACCAATTTTTGATCAAACGCGGCTTGGTCAAGGTTTGACGAATATCGAATTTTGCGAGTCATCAATTGGATTTGCAAATAGGCGTACGCCAATGAGTAAAATTCTTGCTCGCCTTGGGTACGATTGGTTGTTTGGGAAGTGTTGCCTTCGGGAGTGGGTGTCAATTCGGTCAATTGAAAGCTGCGCCGGATAATTTCGTCGCGGTCGATCATTCCGGTGACAAGCCTTGCGTTCTCGCCGACGGCTTTGGCGGCAAAACCTTCGGCGATGTTTTCTAAACTGATCTCGGGCACGAAGACGAGACTATCTTTCCAGAAATCAGCATCGAAACTGGGCGCGTGTTCCTCTGGTTCGTCCTCGAAACTGGCGGCGTCCGAATTGGTATCTTTATCTTCTTCATCGACGGATGTTTTGTCGGCTCCGAAAACGACAGGCGCGGATTGGGCGGCGCAAACCAACAGTGGATGCCATGCGGCGGTCCAGTTGGACAAAATGCCGGAAGCCAAGTCGCCTTTAAGATGTGTGGGGAAGTCTTCGAGGCGCGAATTTGGCAACAACAGAATGAGACGGGAAATTTTTTTCATGAGGGGGAACGAATTCACCGCTTGGGGCGTCCAATGGTTGGTTAGGCGCTAAGAGAAACTAATATTTTGGCAATTGGTGCCGTTGAGAACGGGATGATCGTTTCACACGGTCCAAAAAATGAAAACAGCGTTAAAACACGTCGAAAATCGACGATAAATTGACATCTTTGGGGGACATTTATTAAATTATGGGTAGGGGTAGGCTAATGGCGGTCTCGCGACCACAATAGCCTGTGAAATGACGGAGAATCTTAATTCGCCGGCAAAAATTGAGTAACCACCCCAGCGGACGCCCAAGGCTCATCTTATCGGCGTTTTTTAGTGCGGTCAGCGACTGTTCGCGAGTTTCGCGATTGGTCAATTAGACGGCACCACTGATTTAAAACAACTGTTCAGTTTCAACGGCCCCCTCTGCGATGGGTTCAAACTGAAGATCATATCGGATATCCGGAAAGAAATTACAGGCATAAAAGATGGCAAAATCCACTGCAGTTTGGGGAATCGACATCGGGCAATGTGCTCTCAAGGCATTGCGCTGCACCACATCGGCAGATGGCGAAACGATAGTGGCGGATAAGTATGACTACGTCGAATACCCCAAAATGCTCAGCCAAGCCGATGCTGATCCGGAAGAATTGGTTCGGGATGCTTTGGAGCAGTTTCTTTCTCGCAACAACTTGGTCGGGGATAAGGTGGCCGTCAGCGTTCCCGGACAAGCGGGGCTTTCTCGTTTCTTTAAGCCACCACCGGTGGACGCCAAAACACTGCCCGAGATTGTCAAGTATGAAGTGACGCAACAGATTCCGTTTCCCATTGAGGACGTGATCTGGGACTGGCAACAATTGGGTGGCACGATCGTTGATGGTCGCACGGTTGACGCCGAAGTTGGTTTGTTTGCGATGAAGCGAGAGGCCGTCTACCGGGCGTTGTCTCCGTTTGATGAAGCCAATATTGAAGTCGACTACGTGCAGCTTTCGCCGCTGTCGATCTTCAACGTGGTTTGCCAAGACCTCATCGACGAACTTCCCGATGCGGAATCGTTCGATCCAGAAAATCCTCCGCCGTCGATTGTGGTGATGTCGATGGGAACCGACACAACGGACATGATCGTGACCAACGGTATGAAGCTGTGGCTGAGAAATATTCCCATCGGCGGCAGCCATTTCACGAAACAACTATCTCGGCAGATGAAGCTGACGCAGGCCAAGGCCGAACATCTCAAACGCAACGCGCGGATGGCGGAGAACCCCAAGCAGGTGTTCCAAGCGATGCGACCTGTGTTCAACGACCTGATCAACGAGGTGCAGCGCAGTTTGACGTTTTTCAAAAGCATGGACAAGGCGGCTGAGATCAAAGACGTCGTGCTGTTGGGTAACGCTGCGAAGCTACCTGGATTGCGGCAGTATCTTAATAAGCAGCTCGAGATTGACGTTCGCAAGGTCGATTCGTTTGAGAAACTTACTGGCGAAGCTGTTGCCGGTCAAAAATCATTCGACGAAAACCTGCTTTCGTTCGCGCCTTGCTACGGATTGTGTCTGCAAGGGCTTGGTAAATCGCAGCTGAAAACGAATTTGCTTCCCAACGAACTGGTCGTCGAACGCATCATCAAGGCGAAGAAACCTTGGGTGCTGGCATCGGTCGGGTTGTTGATGTTGGGCTGCGTTTTGGGATTGTTCTTCAAACAGAGCGCTCTGTGGGCGGTGAGCCCCGATTATAAAGGGACCAGCCAAGCGAGTTGGTCCGAGGCGATCAGTAAAGCGAAAAGTGCAAAGTCAAAGAGTTCGGGACTTGTCAGTGTCGACGAAGAGCAAAAAGAGTATCTCAAAAAATTAAACTTGATCACCAAGGGACTCTCTTCAGCGACGGACAACAAGACGTTGTGGATGGAAATGTATTCGGCGCTGTTTCAGGCGCTGCCTAAAGACCCAAAAATTGAGGCGCTGCGAGCCGAAGGGATCACGTCGGTCAGTCCCCAAGAGGTACCCTTTGCAGGTCGAAGTGAAATCTACATTGATCATCTTGAAACGAAATACTTTCCCGATTTGGCGGAATGGTATGAGAACATAAAAGACATCTATGTTCGCCAAACTCTTTCGGGCGAAGAACTGAGAGCGATGGTTGGCGGTGGCGATGAAGATTCGGCTGACATGGATGATGATGATTCGTATTACTCGGACGAAGATGTGGAGGGCGGTGGGCCAAGCAACGAGATGTCAAACAAGGCGGGTTGGGTGATCGAAATTCAGGCTCACCACTTTCACAACTTTATCGGTGACGAATCGAAAATTTCTGAAGCGGATTACGTGCGCCAAACGCTCATCAATTCCATCCTCAATAAAGATGTAACGCTGCCCGATGGCGTTTATAAGTATTCTGATTTGGGTGTTTCTTTTCCTACGATTGTTAGACGTGAAGTCGCCAGCAAGCCGAAGCGTATCGAGTTTGACCCTGCTAAAGCGCGAGCCGCTGCGATGGCCGGTCGCGGCGGAGGCATGATGGGGTTAGAGAGTTACGGCGCCGGGCCGATGGGGGCTGTGGGAGGCGGAACGGGGAACCAAACGCTCGCAGATAATGAAACGACGTTTGACGCGCACGAGTTTTCGTTTGTTGTTCAAATGGCGTGGGAACCTCACAATCCCAGCCAACGCGCCGCCGCAAAAGAGGCAAGACTGAAGGCGGAGGCAGATGCGGCGAAAGCGGCGGCAGCTGCAGCGGAAAATCCAGATGAGGGTTTAGAGTAAAAAAGAGAGTTTGAAAACGATTTAAAGACGATTGTGCGAAGTGAAGTCACCGAGCGGAAAAAGAATCAACTAAGCGAAGAATAAAACGAGTCAAGTCATGGATCAACTAGCTCCCGTAATACAATGGTTAAAGCGAAACGGCTTTTGGATTATCTCGGCATTGGTGGCCTTGCTGCTGATCGGCGGATGGTTCTTAGCCTCCGGCCAGATTCAAGAACAAACCACCGCTCAGGTAAGAAAATTAAAGAGTAGCTTTTCTGACATGTCCAGCGTTCGGAGCGTGTCAGCGGTGACCGAAGAGGACGGCGTTGAGGAGAGCGTCGTAGCGCATCCCAACGCGCTTACCGAAGAAAAGATGACCGAGGAGTTGAAAGAAACGATCGACGCGATTGCGGTAGTTTGGCAGCAAAAGCGCGACCAACAAGAACCCCTGTTGGTTTTCCCCAAGGAGATCTTGGGAGAGAAAACGTTCGAATTCTTTAACCAGGGTAAGGCGGCAGAGGACTTCCCCGTCGGCCTGGTAAGCTCGGCCACGGAGAAGACGTACCTGCGAACTTACCGCGAGCAAATTCCGAAGCAGGTTGCCAAAATTGCGCGTCACCTCAGAGCGTACTGGAAGTATGACGAAAAACTCATCGAGGAAGAACTCAAAGCTAAGGCTGAGGCCAACGCCCTTGGTGGTGCCCTGGGACTGGGCTTGGGGGGCGCGGGATATGGTGGCATGGGAGGTTTCGGCGATGACGCCATCGATGTCAAACAAAATAAGTATGCGGTTCTGTGGAACGAAACGAATCAAAACTTGTGGCAACGCAAAATGATTGAATTCCGTGACTGGGACGATAATTCTGGTAGTACTCAAGACCCCACTGTTCTGCAGGCCTATATACTCCAGCAAGATGTTTGGTTGCTTGAGGCGATGTTTAATGTGATTCGCAACGTTAACGGCGAAGCAATCACCAATGACTTAGCGGTCATCAAAGAGATTGACTACGTCGCGTTCGGTCGGGAAGCACGATCGAAACTGGGAACGCTCTCCGAAGCTGACAAACGATTGGGTGGAGCAAAAGTTCCAGTCATGGGAGAAGGAGGTTTGGGGATGATGGGTCCAGGAGCAGATTACGGCGCCATGATGGGGGGAATGATGGGCGGCAGGGATGGCATGAGCGGTGGTGAGGCTGGTGGATTCGATATCAATGGAGATCCGAGTCCTTTTCACGGTCGCTACGTTGACGTCAACCAGGAAGCGATCGCTGCTGAGACCATTCGTACCGTGATCAATGGTGAGGAGCTTCCGGAAGAAAATCTGGAGCTGATTGTCGCCAAACGCGTGCCGTTTCGACTTGCGGTGAAGATGGATGAAAGAAAGATTAATGACTTTCTGGCGTTGTGTGCGAATTCTCCACTGGCCTTTGAAGTTCAGCAGATCCGAATAAATAAGCACGATCCGAAAACTGTTTTAGAATTTAAGGGTGGCGTTGAACAGAGAAAATCAGTCGCCATGGATCAAATGGGTGGCATGGGCGATATCGGCGGCATGATGGATGGAATGGGTGGCATTGGTGGCGGCGGCGGATTCACTCAGCAAAAACTGGACGAGCTCAAATCGACGCCCGTTGAGACCCGTTTGAACTATGACGTGAGAGTCGAGTTTTATGGCATTGCTAGGATTTACAATCGAGTGCGAAAGGACTTTTTGCTCAAAGCCGTAGGACTGCCAACGGAGAATCCGACTGAAGACGAATCGCCTCTGGACGATGGCGTGGCAGTGCTTGATCGACGTTAGGGAGAGAGGCGCGGTTTGATGCCGCGCACTGAGGCGCTTTTTGGCGCACTTGCTCAAGTCAAACGATTTGGCGAAGTCCTCATCTAAGATAAACAATAAAGATAACTAAAACTTAATCAGGCGTACTGATATGAAAAACTCAAAAACTGGTTCCGGCCGTATCAAAACATTTTTTCTCTACAACATTGAGAAATTGATACTCGTGGTTTCGTTGATTCTTCTGGCCCTGTTTTTCTATCTAGGGATGAGTTCGGAGAAATTCGAGAAGACTCCTGATAGTTTGGTCAATGAAGCAAATCAGGCAACGTCTTACATCGAAAGCGACTCCAACTGGAAAGAGATTGCGATGTACCGCCAAGGTGATGTTGCAGTCGTAGACCGAGTCAAAGCGGCGAATGTGCCGGTAAATGCATCTGCCTATAAGATCCCAGGTCTTTCGATGGTTCCCAAGGCATTGCAGCTTCGTATGGATCCGCCGCTACCCAAAGTGCTGGACGTAGAAGCGCATGTTCTTAGGTCGGCTGTGATCGTTCAGAACAAACAAAAAGGCAACGATGATCCAATTCTTAAATTGCCTTTGGCCCGAGCTAAAGAGGATCCGGATGCTAAAAAAAGAAGTTCCATGAGGGGTTCGACGGGACCGTCGTCAGAAGACATGGAAGAGATGATGGGGGACTTCGGCTTCGCTGGCGGACCGCCGGGAAGTGGGGGGTCAGATCGCAAGGGCAGGAAGAAGGAGAAAGACCCACAGGAAGATGCGGAAGTCGATGCTTGGTGGGGGTTGCCCGGTGTTCAAGAAGCCATGCAGGGCGGCGTTCGACCCAAGACCGTTGCGGCGGCCGGTTCGGATATTGCTTTGACTCGAAATATTGTGATCGTCAACGCATTGGTTGACCACAAGAGTCTTTGGAAGCAACATGAACAGACGCTCTCCAGTAGTCTTGGCTATTACCCTAAACGCGATCTTCCCAGATACGACTATCTACAGGTCGAACGACGCGAAGTGAAAAATGGTCAACCGAGTCAATGGAAGGACATTTCAACTTTCGTCAACTTCAAACAGGCTGACCTCTATCCGAGCAGTTTCACGTCAGCCCCAGAAGTCGTGCCCGCAGAGAATTACGATCAGGATTTGACAAATGCAATTCCCCCAATTCTCGGAACGGACTACGCCGACGCCGTTATTCACAGCAAATTGACCCGCCGTGTTTTCAAGGTGCCAGAAGATGATGATAAAGGCGTCGCCACAGCCGATGTTCTCGAAGGTAAAGAGGAGCTAGAAAAGGACGAGCATTCGATGCGAAATCCTCTCGGCGAAGGAATTCGAAGAAGAAAGAAGGGACTCGGAGGAGCTGGCGGTGGCATGATGGGAGGTTTCGGCGGAGGCATGAGGGGAGGTCTCGGAGGCATGGAGGGCATGGACGGTGGCTACGGTATGGGCTTTGGCATGCGTACTGGAGATGGTCGTTCTAGCAGTGACCTAAGAGAGTACGAGGAACTTGCCAATCCTGTTTTAGAACCGACTGCTGATTTCAAACAGGTGCGATTCTTTGACATGAGTGTCACTCCCAACAAAAAGGCCGTGTACGAGTATCGCATGCGTGTTTGGGTCGCCGATCCTAACAATGCCGATGATAAAGCGAATACCGGAATGGATGATTTCGGCGCGGGCGGCATGGATGAAATGATGGGCATGGGTGGCCGTGGCGGAATGATGGGCAAGAAGAAAGAGGATGAGAAGAAAGTATATAAGAAGACCAAAATCAATTTCACAATGCAGGATCAATCGGTTCGGAACCGAATCAAACGAGGACGGCATGAAGGGCCGATGGACCAAAGAGTATATTTTGTCAGTGAAGTCTATGAGGGCTCAAATGAGCCTGTTGAAATCAAAGTTCCAGAGGGGGAAGAGTATCTGAGATTTGCTCGGCCCACACCGTGGAGTGATACGGTCAAGGTGGCTGTGGAAGGTTCCTCGGCTGATTTTTTCGCTCAAAAAGTATCGGAACCACGGACCGCACGAGTTGGAACGACCGAAATCCCTGTGGACGAACCTAAAGCTGAGATCGTTACATCCGTTGAGGATTCGAAGTATCAGGGGACGAAGATAGCGGCGATGCGATTGTTCTCCATTGGAGATCTATTGAACTTCACCGAACCTGTCACGATTTTGCATCCAGTGGCTCAATCGATTCACTTCATTGAAGAAGCTAACCTACGGTCCGGCGGTGTTCTGATCGACGTGATGGGAGGAAACCGCTTGGAGATCGCGCGGAATGATCCGATCCAATACGATCTTCCTGGCGAAACGCTGATCATGGATTCCAAGGGGATGTTCATCATTTCCAATGACATCGAGGACCTCAAAGACGCGCGTCATGCGTTGCGTCTCCCGGATGAAAAGGCGGAATACGGCGGCAAGAAAGCGGCTCGTCGAGCCGAACAGGAAGCCTCCGAAAAGATGCGCAACGGAGGCTTTCCGGGATTTGAAGGTCCATAGGATGGAGGTCGAGTCCCGGCTTTGACGTTGGTCAGGATCAGAGTTGCAAGCGAGTCTTTTTGCAGTTGCCGGTCGGTATGACTCGGAGGGCCTGTGATTCTTCCGACTGTTGACGCTGTAGCGCTGGTGGGGTTTTGAATATACGTAGCGGTGGCTCTCCGCCGCCACTTTCACCATTGCAACGCGATGGTGGCGGCTAAGAGCAAAATCAGATATCGCCAAGACTAGCATCTCAGCTTTGACGGACTGCTGGGCTTAAGAATCGTTCAGCACGATGCCTTTAATCAACCCGTCAATCACCAGCGTGTCGTTTACCCATCCCTGAAATTCGGCCGTGAACATCGCGTTGCGGCGAACCTTTCCGCGTCGCAGCATCAACAGCAGACGGTCACCGGGAACAACGGGCCCCCGAAAACGGATGCTCTCCAGCCCACCCAAGCCGACGTACCCATCTGGGTCCACCATACCGTTGGTCATTGCGAAGTAGGAAGACAGTTGTGCCGCACATTCGCAAACCAGCACGCCCGGCATAATGGGCTTCCCCGGAAAGTGACCGCGTACCCAAAACGCGTCCTTGGGAATGTCATAATACCCGACGGCATATTCCTCTTCTGATAACAGAATTCCGTCCAGCAGCGCGAGTTCAAAGCGGTGCGGATTAACTTTTTCGATCGCTTTTTTATCAATGATCACATTGTCAAAGTCGAATTTGGACGGATCAACTATGTAAGACTTCAAAACGATATCCTGTGGTGTCTAAGCCTAACGGCTAATGACCACGGTGCCCCGTGATCGTTGGAGGGTGTAAATGGCAAGGTAGAGGTCTGAGGAGACCTCCTCGTTAACCGTCTGGTACGACAATATTCACTTCGCGCAATTACCGCCAGATTGGTTTCATGATTTCTAATTCAATAACCAGCGCAGTCCGCTGATTATGTTGCTGAGTTCGTTGCCGAACTCGCTGAATTCTCGCCGGCGAAATTCTACACTTACTTGGCAAAAATGCAATTATTGGCGATCGCTTAACAGTGTCTACCCGAGAAAAACGGCGGGGAAGATCCTTTAACTTGTTCTTTCAGCGGCCTAAGATTTGAATAATCGGATCAATTTGACATAGAAAATTTGTATGCCTCCAAAAGCCGCTTTTTCTGGATACAATGAGGATTAAAATCACCATAATTAAATGGTGGTAAATGTTCCTCCATCGCCACAGAACCGACACCGCGATTTTCTCGAAGTGGCCAATATGATTTTCAACGAGTCCAATCTTCACGCAAAGAGTCAGGTAACTATGTCCCTCTCAAGCCCATTCAACTTCTTGAAACACAGTTCTTTCCTTTGCGTCGCCTTTATGGGTTGTTTGTTTTTCGCCTCTGCATCAAACGCTCAAGAAAATCCATTCGGTCAACCCGCAACTCCCCCGCAAGAAACTCCTGTAGTGGATCCGTTTTCCTCGGTTCCATCTTCTCCTGCGAACCCAACAACAGAACCGACAAAGTCGCCTTTCGATACTGCTCCGCAACCGGAGACTTCTGAACCGGCGACAGTCGCGCCGTCTCCGTTTGAGGCCGTCGAACCGACCGTTGCTCAACCAGGCACTGAATTACCGCCAGCTCCAACGCAGATACCTGCGATGACGCAACCACCTGCCGCAACGCCGCAGACTGTCGTCGATCCTTTTTCAACTGTCGCACCGGCCGAAACAGCAACCGAAGAATCGCCCTCGGCAACAGAAGAAGTAATTGACGAAGCGCCGACTCCAAGTTCGGAGGCCCCTGTTGCAAGCGCGGAGAAAGATCCGCCAACCGCTGATGCCGATGGGATCGTAAAAGGTTCTGCCCAACCCAATCGCCCCGTCATTAATCCACCTGCGTCTTCGTGGCTGTCAGGTATCTATGACTACCTGCCCATCCTTGGGATCCTGTTGGGCCTCCTTTTATTGTGGCCTCTAAGCAAAATGTTTTTGGGCAGGAGGAATAAATTTGATGAACCCGTCAGCGTTGATCGTGAAATTGATCCGGCTAAGTCATCGTTTAAGAAGTCAGACCGATTTTCTCAATCGTCGATTGATGGAACGGCCGATGTTGACACGGGTTCTGAAGTCATCTCCGAGATCGAGGGAGTCTCTGGTTTACGGCTGAACGAGTCCGATATTCTTTCCGAAAGTCCGAACGTTCCCGATCAGAGCGATCTAAATTTTGATGCGTTCGATGCAACGACTGAAGACGTAGATTTTAAGGTTTCCGATGACGACGGAATTGATGACGATGACTTCGCAGCGATGATGCTGGAGGACGATGGCGAAGAGAAGGTCGTCTTGGACGTCGAAAGTGATGCCTCGATTGAAGAAATTGATGAATTTAAACTCGAAGATGCTGATGCAGAGCCTAAAGTTGCAGAGAATTTAGATGTGCAAGAGGAAGCTTTAGCTGCTGTCGTTGATGATGGGAGCGACGAATTCAGCTTCGATCTTGAGGATGACGATTCGCCGGAGAGCGCGGCGGAATCTGTAGCTGACCAAACAGACAACGTTAGTGAGGAAATTACAATCGAGAGTACGGAGCCCGATCAAGAGATTGGCTCAGAGGTTTCAATTGAGGACAGCGATGAATTCGATTTCGGGCTCGACGATGACGAATCCACCGAGGCTGCTTCAGAATCTGTTGCCGAAGAGGCATCCGCCGTCAATGAAGAATTTGAAATTGAGGACACCGAAGCGCAAACCGAAGCTGCCTCAGAGATTTCTATTGAGGACAGTAACGAGTTCGATTTCGGGCTCGGGCTCGATGATGACGATTCCACCGAGGCTGCTTCCGAATCTGTTGCCGAAGAAGCATCAGCCGTCAACGAAGAATTGATCATCGAGGACACCGAAGCGGCCTCAGAGGTTTCTATTGAGGACAGTGATGAGTTTGATTTTGGGCTCGATGATGACGACGACACGCCTTCGGCAGCTTCGGTGGAAGCGGCCGATGAAGATGGTTCGTTTGAGTTGGTTGATGCCGCGGAAGATGCTGCCGCCGATGTTGGCGAAGCCTTGGACGTTGGTCTTGATGATCTTGAACTTGAACCCGCCGAACCAGATAACCTTGCGGCGGGGGTTGGATTAGGAGCTGCTGCTGCCGCGGGCGTTGCCGCTCTTGGATCTGCGTTTGGAGGAGACCGCAAGGCGGACGCAGGCGAAGATGTCGCGGAAGCAGCTGCAGACTTTGCTCAAGAAAAAACCCAACTCAACAGCAAGATAGCCGAACTGGAGTCCAAACTTTCCGCTGCACAATCGGAATCGCGCGGTCTTGAATCTCTACAAGCTAAATTAGATGAATCAGAACAGGCAAAATCTGACTTTGAAAGCAAATTGAAGGCAACGCAAGAAGAAGCCAGAGAACTCAAGGCTCAGCTGGATCAAGCATCCGCCGACAAAGATTCTGTGGACGAAGATACTGCTGAAAAACTAGCCACAGCGGAGCAACGGGCAAAAGAACTAGAGAGTGAGTTGTCAAAGTCGGCGGAGGCCTCCAAAGAAGAAATTGAAGCGGCAAAGCAAGAATCGGCCAAATTGGAAAGCGCGCTGAAAGAATCGGAACTGGCCCAAAAGGAATCGCTGTCTGAAATAGATCAGCTCAAAAGTGAAATCGTCGACCTCAAATCTGAAAAAGAAAAACTGGCAGAAGAGGCTCAAGCGTCCATCACCTCTGAGGAACTTGAGCAGGAGAAGAAACTGCGCCTTGACACTGAAGTGATGCTTGAGGAAGCAGAAGAACAACGGACCGTTGTTGCAGAAGAACTACGCAAGGTCCGAAAAGAGCTGAAGAAGCTGAAAGAAGAAGGCAGCGAAGCTTCCAACGCCGATTCCGAAGCGATGGAAAAAATCAGTCGAGAATTGGAGGATGCCAAAGCCGAAATCGCGAAGCTCTCCGAATCACGGGACGAGTCACTTGCGGCGGTGGCCGAGCTTGAATCTGCGAAAGACTCAAAAAAAAACGAAGTTGAGAAGCTAACTTCTGATTTAGAGGCCCAGGAAAAACTTGCGACCGAGGCTCAGCAACAGATCGCGCGCCTCAATAAAGAAGCTCAAGAGCAGCGTTTGGCAATGGCTGAACTCGAGCAACGGGCCGATAGTTCGGCGCTTGAAGCTGAAATCACTTCGCTGAAACAGGCAATTTCCGAGGCAGATTCGGAGTCAAAAATCGCTGCTGAAGATGCCGAAAAATCCAAACAAGAAATTGCGTCTCTAAAAGAAGAAGTTGAAAAAGTTCAGCTCAACGCACGCGCCGTTTCAGAAGCGGAAAAAGCTGCAAAATCTAAATTAGAATTGGTGGAATCTGCTGTCGCTGAGAAAGACGCGGAAATTGAGGGCCTGCGGCGTCAGCTCTCTGAACAAACCAGTTTGTCGGATGTTGTTTCAAGTCAAAAAACCGAGATCCTCGGGCTAACCGAGTCATTGTCGGCGGTGAAAAAAGGGCAGCAAACGATTCAGCAGGAACTCGATACCGCCAGTCAAAAGCTTCAAGAGGCTCGGAACCGGATCGAAGAATTGAACTCGGCTTCCGCCGAATCGCGCGAACAGTTTCAAAAAGCGGAACGTGATCTGCGGAGTCTCAAGGAGGAAAAAGTCTCTTTGGAACAACTCGCTGATCGGTTGAAATCGGAGGCTGAACACGCCAAGACGGAACATCAGTCCGCCGAAGCGAAGATCCTGATTGAGAAGAATGAATTGTTAAGCAAGCAGGTTGGCAACTTGGAGTCCGCGTCCAAGTATTCTGAAGCCGCGAAGGAGGAGCTGAAAGAAATCATTGCGGCGCAAAAACAACGCATCGGTGAGCTCGAAACATCTGTTAACTCGGCCAGAGATATGGCAACTCGTCAATCTGAAGTGGCCGTTGAATCAAACGCCGCGCTGCTAAAAATCGAAGCTGCCTTGGCTGAGCAAATGAAGCGCATGAGTTCGATGGAAGAGGTCAACCAACAATCGCTGGCAAAAATCGCCGAGTTGCAATCCGCAACTTCCAAACGATCATCCTCTGCCCGCAAATCAAAGTCACCGTCCAAATCTGCTTCAAAATCTAAGCCCTCCAAAAGCGCAGAGAAGCTGTCAGAGATTAATGGTATCGGCCCCAAAT
>CALDEW010000149.1 GCA_937942355.1 uncultured Pirellulaceae bacterium
AGTTAGAAAGACCGGCGTGGATCTCCGAGAATCGCTTTTTTTTGGCTTGCCGTGAGCACGGGATGATCTTTGATGCGATCCTTCCATTGCTTAATGGCCGTATTATTTTTGATGAAAACAGAAACAGCGTTATCACAGAACGGCGGCGTAAAACAGTAACGTCTTTTGAATTCCTTGCGTTGGTACAGTCCACTGTTTCTCAATTCCGGCTTGCCGATAAAATTCACCGTTAACACACCCGCGCTGCTGACGTGCTTGCAGAGATGGCCAGCCCAGCTTTTGTCGACCGGGAGTGCGCGGGCGACCTCGCCATTGTTGTCTCCGAAAAGATCGTCAATGATCAGGTCGAATTTTGGTCCGTCGTAGGCGTGCAACCACTCTCGCGCATCGGCTTGGATTAGCGCGGCATCTGTCTTTCCGATCTTGAACCATTTCTTTGCGATTTCAATGTGCATCGGATCGAGTTCCACTCCAACAATATCCACCGTCGGAAATAGTTCATTGAACTGCTTGATCACCACGCCCCCGCCAACGCCCAAAATGAGGACACGGCGCAGCGTGGCGGGAGGCACGAAAAAGGCGCTGATCATGAGCGAATCCCAGACCGACCTCGTGAGTAGGCGATTGGGGTTCCACTGGCTGTGAAAAACACCGTTTGTATATAGTCTCACCGATTTTCCGGCGGTGCGAACCTCGTGAAGGTTGTCTCCGGTGCGTTGTGACCAAACGACGGCCATAAATGATCTCGACCCAGTAAAGAAGCAGAATTGTCAGCAGTCTAACCCATAATATCGTCGGTTTTGCTTGAAAATAGAACCCAAGAAAAGCTTGATCGTTTTACAACATTCTTAGACAAGGTATAATTAACAGTGTTACCTCTCCGCCAAGTGGTCCCCTCTCCGCCAAGTTGTTCCACTTAGCGATAGTGCTTTTCAGCCTCAACAGAGTCGATTTTCATGAGCAAAGATAAACCCGCCAAGTCCAAACGTTCCGAGGGAAAAAAAACTCGTAAACCGACAAAGCAAAAGAAAATCGTAGAGGAAGAGTTGCTGGAGGATGAAGTAGGTGAAAATCGTTTCCTCTTGTTCAACGTGATGCCCAGTTGGTTGGTCAGTTTCATTGGCCATGTCGTGTTGATCTTGGTGATGGCCTTTCTGATCATGCCTTCGATCGAAGATGAATCAGTCAGTTTCGAGGCGAGTGAGGTTGCCACGGAAAGTTTGGATGAGATTGATCTTAACTTGGACACAGATCTTGAGATTTCCGAAGACGTTTTAGAAACCGAGATCACCGAAGAGATTGTCGAATTGGTCGAAGAAGTCGCTCCCGAAGTCGACGTCGAAGTTCCCGTCGAGGACTTTAATGAAGTCGATCTGACGTCAGAGATTTTTGACGCTTCGGCTACGTTTACCGAGAGCTTCGAAGTTGGCGCACAGAATGAGGTTGGAAGTCGTTCTGCGGAATCAAAGGAACGATTGTTGCGAGAGTACGGTGGCAGCAAGGCATCTGAGGAAGCCGTTGCGTTAGCGCTGCAATGGATTGTTGACCACCAATTAGAAGATGGCGGTTGGAATTTTGATCATCGAATTGGCAAAGGCGATCGTAGCAGCCCAAATCCAGGAAACGCTGTGGAAGCTCGCGCCGGTGCAACGGCGATGGCTTTGTTGCCGTTGTTGGGCAATGGTCAGACCCACCTGACCGGAAAGTACAAAAACGTCGTCCGCCGAGGCTTGGAGTATCTGATGGCGCGCGGTACTCCGCAAAGCAGCGGACCCGTTTCTTACATGGAACCGGGGGGGACAATGTACTCCCACGGTTTGGCCTCGATTGTTTTTGCCGAAGCGTTTGCAATGACTGAGGATCCGCTGTTGGCTCCTTTTGCACAAGGCACGATTTGGTTTATCGAACAAGCTCAAGATCCCGTGGGAGGTGGCTGGCGATACAAGCTGAACCAAGCGGGTGATACATCGGTGGTAGGCTGGCAGGTGATGGCCATCAAAAGTGCAAAGCTATCGGGAATCCAGATTAATAAACGCACTTATAAACTCATCGACAAATTCCTGGGTAACGTATCGGTAAACAATGGTTCCATTTTTGGCTATACGGATGCACCTGCGAGAGTCGACAAAGGTCGAAGAGGTGTTACGGCCATCGGTTTGCTGTGCCGCATGTATATGGGGTGGGAAAAGGACCACCCAGGTCTAAAGGCGGGGGTCCAATGGTTGAGCAACAAAGTTGGGCCCGATGTCTCCAAAGATCCTAATAAAGTCAACATGTACTACAACTACTACGGCACGCAAGTGATGAAACAGTACGGCGGCGAAGAGTGGAAGAAATGGAACGCAAAAATGCGAGACTATCTTGTGGCGACACAAGAGAAAAAAGGTGCCGCAGCCGGAAGTTGGATGTTTCGTCCCCAAAGCCACAGCTGTAAAAAGGGTGGAAGGCTTTATTGCACTGCAATGGCATGTATGACGTTGGAGGTATACTACCGGTACCTGCCGCTGTACAGTCAGAAGGCAACTGAAGATGACTTCCCGCTTGACTAACGGTAGGCGTCCAATTCGCGCTAAACTCAAATTAACGGAAGCCGTCAAATTGAGTTGTTCAGGGATGAAAGAAGATAATTGCCGATGAGATTCAATTGCGTAGCTTCATGGTTGATTCTACTTTGCGTGGGAAATTTGTGGCTTGTGTTGTCCAGTCTGAGCGCTGTTGCTCAGGACTTTGAAGTTCCCAAAATCAACGAATACTTCCCAGAATCGAAGTTAGTTGTCAAACAAACGCGACTGACTCAAGCCAAATTTCCTGTCGTAGATGTCCACACGCATTTTGGATTCAAGCTCAATCGTGATCAAGAAGCATTGCAAGCCTACGTCGATTCGATGGATCGTCAGAATATCGCTATCTCAGTAAGCCTTGACTCCAAGTTAGGCAACGAAGAAGAGCACCTTGATTTTCTCAAGGCCCATGCCGACAGGTTTTTGTCTTTTGCCCACATCGACTTTAGAGGAAACGGCGACAAAAAAAAGCCACCAACATGGGCTTGTAATCAACCTGGATTTGTCCGGCTGACGTGTGAGCAACTCAAGGCGGCTCATGGCAAAGGCATTTGCGGTTTGAAATTCTTTAAGTCTTTCGGTTTGGAGGTTAAGAAACCTGACGGTACGCTGTACGCCATCGACGATCCGCTTTGGTTTCCAATTTGGCAAACGTGCGGAGAGTTGGGGCTGCCGGTCATCATCCATACTGCCGACCCGATGGCATTCTTTGATCCGATTGGACCCGGCAATGAGCGCTTTGAGGAGTTGCTACGGCACCCTGATTGGAGTTTCCATGGTGACCAATTTCCCGGGCGTGAGGAGCTGTTGGAGGCCAGGAACAATGTCATAGGACGATTCAAGCAGACGAAATTTATCGGGGCTCACGTCGCCAACAGCTCCGAGGATCTTGCCACCGTCGGGCGGTGGTTGGACCAGTTTCCCAACCTTACCGTTGAGATCGCATCGCGTATCGCGGAACTGGGACGCCAACCATACACGGCGAAAGCGTTTTTCCAAAAGTATCAGGACCGGATCTTGTTTGGTACCGATGGGCCTTGGTCCGAGGTGCGATTGGGTTACTATTGGCGGTTTTTGGAGAGCGACGACGAATATTTTCCCTACTCCGAAAAGCATCCTCAGCCACAGGGATTTTGGAACATCTATGGCCTTGGTTTGTCTGATGATGTGTTGCAGAAAGTCTATTTTCGCAACGCATTTGACGTTATTCCAGGTTTGAAAGACGCGTATCAAACCGTTGGTGAAGTAGGCGAAGGCGACAAATAAAAAATTTCTTCGACGCGATTCAGATTCCAATGAGTTTAAAATTTATTGGTCGTCACTATTTTCACCCTGAGAAGAGTTCAATGCCTTTGCAAACCTATTTTCGCTTTACTCCCCTTTTTACACTTTGCGCGTTTCTTCTGTCATCGAGCCCTTCTGCTAACGCTCAATCTTGGCCGCAGTATCGCGGCCCAAACGGTGACGGAAAGGCAGAAGTAGATTCTGGCGACATTGGTTGGTCAGGCGGCCAACCCGAGGTGCTTTGGAGAACGACAACCGCACTGGGCTTTAGCTCTTTCTCTGTCGCCGATGGTCGGGCGATCACTTTGGTTGCTGCCGAAGATGATTCTGGTGCCGTCATGCAGACCTGCATGGCTCTCAACGCCAAAACGGGCGAAGAGCTTTGGTCTTACGCGCTGAACAAGCATGACTACGGGCGCGGTGGCGGTGGCGCAGGAGCACGCGGCAACAAGGGTGGCGATGGCCCCCGTTCGACGCCTACGATTGATGGTGACCGAGTTTACGTTTACGACTCGGAGCTGTTGCTGGTTTGCTTAAAAGCCGACAGTGGTGAGCTGGTTTGGAAAGTTGATGTGCTTAAAGACCACGAAGGTCGCAATATCAACTGGGCCAATGCAATTTCTCCGCTTGTTGATGGTGATCGGGTCTATGTTGCCGGCGGCGGGGCAGGGCAGTCAATGATCGCATTTGACAAACTCACAGGCGCAGTGATATGGAAAACGGGTGATGAAAAGATGACACATGCGACGCCCATTGTCAGAGAGATTCAGGGAAAGCAGCAAGTGATCTTTTTCATGCAGTCAGGATTGGTTGCCCTTAATCCTATCGACGGCACAGAACTATGGCGGACTCCGTTTGAATACAGCACTTCGTCAGCTGCATCGCCGGTGACTTCGGGAAATCTTGTCTACTGTTCGGCTGGATACGGTGTTGGCGCAGGGTTGTTTGAGATTGATGATTCAATGTCGGTGAAGGAAGTTTGGAAGAAGCCTAACCGGTTGGTGAATCACTGGAGTACGCCCGTTTTACACGATGGCCATTTGTACGGATTGTTCAGTTTCAAAAGATACGGCACGGGACCGTTGCAATGTGTTGAACTAGCGACCGGTAAAATCAAATGGCAGAAGAAAGGGTTTGGTCCGGGAAATTGCATTTTGGTCGGACAGAAACTGGTCGTGTTGTCCGACAGCGGTGAACTGGTGTTGGTCAAAGCCACGCCCGAGGCTTATGAGGAATTGGCCCGCGCCAAAGTGCTCAAGGGCAAGTGTTGGTCGACGCCTGCTTACAGCGATGGAAAGATATTCATTCGCAGCACGCTCGAGGGGGCGTGCGTTGAAGTTGGGCAATGATAAACGGTTGGCAGTGGAGCTATCGGAAACGAATCGATAAGCCCGTGCCTGCGAAAAAGTCTTGAGCGCCGTCGTTAAGTCCTACGCCTGCTCGGATATCCCATTGAATATTATTCGATAGAAGATAGCTGAATCCTCCATTTAAATATTGCTCAACACCGTCGGTGTCTGCATCGTCGGGGAACAAAGCGAACCATTCAAGGTAAGTTCCCAGTTGATCGTTGATGCTTTTACCAATTGCGATCGACTGTGCCCACTGGATGTATTGGTTGCCGGTTACTCCGTCAATGGACTCGTTGAACTGGGTGCTGCCTGCGAGGCTGAGGTTGTCGCTGAGTGCCCAACTGTATAACCAGTTGACACCAAACAGGTCTTCGCCTGCGGTGAAGTTATCGCTGCCGGTGGCCAAGGTTGCTTGGGGGATGATCGCCATCTCAGGGAGGATGCCAGATTGCGGCGTCAGACCAATTTTGGCTCCGACGTAGAGGTCTTCGCTGCCATTGATGGTGGTAACGCCGTTGCGAACTGATCCCGCGTTGTATGCGATACGCAGTTCAAACCAATCGCGGAAAAGGCCTTGCCGCAACAGCACTTCAGGGTAGGAGTGCGAATCGGTTCTTGTGCCGCCAGCGTCATCAGAGAAATAGGTGTATCCGATCTCGAACTGCGTGACCCCGCGTCCGACAGTGCTACTGGCTTCGGTGAAGTCTGGACGGTCGGTCACTAACGGGTCATTCAAATCCAGTCGCAAGTCATCTCTGTCTTGCCCAGGCCAGCCGAATAAAAATGATCCGTCGGTCAAATTTGAATTCGCAGGAGGAGCCGCGGCGCAGGCGGACGAGAGGCCCTGGTAGCCGTAGGTTGACGACTCGAATGCGTCTACTCCCACAGCCGCAAAGTCGACTTGCTGGGTGTAGTCGAACTCCTGAGACAAAGCCGTCGATGTGAACGCCGTAACGAAAAACAACAAAATCAAGGTGCTACGGACCAAAATACTCATTTTCTTCCCCTTAGGCGAATCGCTATCTACTCTTTACCTTCGCCCCAAGGAAATCAAAATGTTGTGCTAAAAAAAGCGGCCCTCATAATCAGACAATGACACAAACGCCCGGCCAAATATCGGGTTGGATGTTTGCTATCGGGGGGCGGTTACCAGCGGAACAAGCATGATCCCCAAGTTAGTCCACCGCCGAAGCCGACCATGAGCACGTTGTCGCCCCGTTTGATGCGGCCTTGTTGGAGCGCCTCGACGATGGCGACGGGGATGCTGGCGGCGGAGGTGTTGCCGTAGCGATTAAGATTGACGAAGACTTTGCTGGGGTCCATCCCAACGCTCTCCATGGCGGCGTTGATGATGCGCGTGTTGGCTTGATGAGGAATGAACAGGTCAACATCCTCGAGTTTCATATCGGCTTGGGCGAGGGTCTCGTTGATGATCTCAGGGATCATGCGGACGGCCCATTTAAAAACGGTGCGGCCATCCATTTTCAGAAACTGATCACGCTGCGTTAGAGTGTCGGCGGAGACGGGCTGGCGCGAGCCGCACGCGGGCACGATTAGCGCGTCGCCTTGGCTGCCATCGGAGGCCAGTTTGTAGCTGAGGATCCCGCTGGGGTAGAAGGCATCTTTCGTTGCTTCATCGCCATCGGTTGCATTGGTGTCAGAATCGGCCGTCAATAAAACGGCGCCGGCTCCATCACCAAACAGCGGATACGTCTTTACGTCTTTGGGGTCCATGATCGCCGTCAACGTTTCGGCACCGATGACCAGCGCGTTGCGGCTGCATCCGGTTTTGACGAATTGGCTGGCCATGACTAAGGCGTATACGAATCCCGAACACGCCGCGTTGACGTCGATCGCAGCCGCAGCGTTGCAGCCCAACGCGTGTTGAACTAAACACGCAGTCGAAGGGCAAAGGTGATCAGGAGTCATCGTAGCGACGACGATAAGGTCGACATCAGCGGGAGCGACGTTTGCCTCTTCTAAACATTTCCGCGCACTGGCAACGGCGAAGTCGCTGGTGGCCTCATTGGCAGCGGCGTGGCAACGCGATTCAATACCGGTGCGCTGAATAATCCAATCGCTGTCGTACCCCAGTTTGCCCAGGTCTGAATTGGCCATCAGGTTCGAGCCCATCGACATGCCCGAAGCAGCAATTCTAATTCCCATTACCGAGTGGCTCTTGGGCGGACTGGTTTGATTTTCAGCGAATATGTTGGTCATCATCTGGCAGTGAAATAGTCAAATTGTCGTGATTGGCAGCAGGTTGGCACCGTTGAGTCGGGACGCGGAGCACCGATGCTCGGGGTGGGAGTTTGGTTTATAGGTAGCCCTATTTTTTACCACAACCGCGATCAGGCCTAGGTAGGTTATAAAAAGCAACACAGAGAGGCAAACTGTTCGTTCCAACAGCCCAAAGCCTATCGCGCTAATAAAACTTATCCAAATGCGTTCGAAACTCCGCGGCAAACCGCAGGCGAGGCTTAACAGGATTCAAAACTGTTATCCAATGAATAACCGCAGTGGATTCTCTTTGGCTTGACGCTTTGACCTCGATCTGGCTCAAGTGTCCTGCCTCAGAGTTGGTCTATTGTGCCTAAACTGGGCACCGAGGGCCACATGGGAGGAAGTTTTCTAACAGGATTTCCACGGTATGAAAATCGCGTAACTGCTTAAATTTAGGGGGCTTAGGGCGTAATGAAGGCGTTCGGGTTCAATGCGACTCCGAAAAGGGCGTTGTTTCCTCATAACGGGTCACTTTTAAGGGTGTTATTCGGCTGTTTATTCGATAGATTGGTTTTCGCGTTCGTGGAACGACGTTCATGGAACGAAACAATTTGCTGGTCTTTGGAAAAGTGAAAATCGTATGAGCCTATTGGCGATCGTCTACCATTTGGTTCCTGAATCTCCGATTCTGGTAGCCTACAACCGTGAAGAACGATTTGATCGTATTTGTCCCGCTCCCTCGATACAACCAGGCAAGCCGCGTGCTTTAGCTAGTGTTGACCAGAATACAGGAGGTACTTATTTAGGAATCAACCAAAATGGACTATTTGTTGGTGTTGTCAGGCGTAAGAAGCCCGGCGGCCCTGTTTTCCCCAAGTCTCGAGGTGCCCTGGCTCGCGAGATGCTTAAGTGCAATTCTGCCCGCCAAGCGGTGGATTTAGCGATGGAGGAACTTCACGCTGGACAATACGGAGGGGCCAATTTTACGGTCGCTGATCCTGAGACCGGCTGGGTGATCCATGGCGGTTCTGATCCGGACGTTAGCGAGCTAGAGCAGGGATTGAACGTCATCGGTGATCGGGAATTCAAGGATCGGCGCGACGAACGAGCGGCCATGGCTCGCCGTTTGCTGACGCTTCAAACGTTGGATTCTCCCGTTAAGTTCTTGGCGATTGCCAGCAAAGTGCTGGCACGGCAGCCAACGGCTCCGGGCCGACCGAGTATGGTCGTTCGTGAGAAGGATTACGGCACGATTAGTTCAACGTTGATTGCTTTGGGCAAAAAACCGCGGGATGCGATTTATCAGTATTCCAACGGTGCCCCTGATGAATCGAAGTTCGAAGACTACTCTCCGATGCTTCGTGACATTCTCAGC
>CALDEW010000150.1 GCA_937942355.1 uncultured Pirellulaceae bacterium
AACCATGACAATCAACGTTGGTTTAATCACCGTTTCAATTATCTTTCACCGCCGCCGAAGATTTATCCCACGCAAAGTTCTTTTTCTTGATTTTTTCTTCAAAGTTCATGCCCGCCAAATAACACAACCGTCGAGGCAGCGATTCCATTTTTCGAACTTCCGCTTACAATACGCGTTTCCCGCAATTTCTCTATTCAGTCGCCCGTGTCCAATCGCCGCCGCAATTTAATAACGCTGTTTGTTGGGGCGCTGTTTTCGATGTGCGCCTCGCCGCTATTGGCTCAGTTTGCCGATGTGCAGCCTTGCCCCGAAGATCTGCAATTGGGTCTTGACTCGATCACCACCGAGCAAATCAAGTCACTCGTCTCGGTGCTGGCTGGGCCCCATTTCGAAGGCCGTGGCACCGGACAAAAAGGTTATAAGAAAGCCGCACACTGGGTCGCAGGTAAACTGGCCGAATATGGAGTTGAGCCAATCTACTCTGACGGCAGCTTTTTCCAGTCAGTACCGCTTCAGCAAAAAGTTCCCATCATTGAGGAATGCCATATCCGAGCCGCCGGCGGCGTCACGATCGAAGCCGATGGCAATATCGGTTTTGACACTTACTCTTCAAAACCGTCCGTTTTGGGTAACCTGATTTTCATTCGGTGTCCAAACGAACGATTCAAAATCCCCCCTTCGGTCATTCTGCGCGATGCGATCGTGATCTACTGGGCGGAAGATTCGACGCTCAAGTACGCTTCGCAAAAAATCGAAAGCCACCAACCCGCGGCGCTGCTACGAGTGGTCAACGGTTCGCCGCAATCCATCAACCAGCCAACTTTTGCGACCCAAGTCCCGATGGCTATCAAGGGAAATATTTCCTCAACCGCCGTCGACCGATTATTGGTCGGTTCTGGTTTGCAGCCAATCGGTGAAGGCGCGGCATCGCCTTCGGAAGTGGAGATCATGAATCCGCGCAGCAGCGTTTCTCTGGCCAACCCCGTGCGTGTGCGTCCGATCGAAGTACCCAACGTGATCGGAGTGATCCCCGGTTCGGATCCTAATCTGCGGCATGAGCACATTGTGATCGGGTCCCACTTGGACCACATCGGCATCACCAGCGGCGGAACCTATCGCGGCGCCGACGACAACGGATCGGGTTGCTCGGCGGTGCTCAGTATCGCCAAAGCACTGATGACAAATAGAAAGCGTCCCAAACGAAGCGTGGTGTTCATTTTCTTTGCCGCTGAGGAAATCGGTTTGGTAGGTTCCAATTACTACTGTCAGCGTCCGGTATTGCCGTTGCAAGACGTAACGTGCATGCTGAACATTGACATGGTGGGCCGCAATGAATCCTCAGCCAAAGAAACAGCGGACGAAAACGAGGGCAGCATCCACCTGATTGGCGCTCGTCAGGGTGGCAACACACTTCACGATGTTATTCTCGATGCCAATGAACACATTGGATTTCGTTTCGAGTTCGATGAAGAATCCATCTTTGATCGCAGCGACCAGTACAACTTTTACCGAAAAGGCGTTGGCAGTGCCTTCCTGTTCGGCGGCTTTCATCCCGACTATCATCAACAAACCGATCGCATTGACCGATTAAATTTCAAAAAGATCCAAGCGGCGGCGAGGCTTTATTACTTGACCGTGTTCGCAGCCGATGAGCATGGTCCTTTTCCTGTGGTTTTTCAGCCACCGAAAAAAATTCAACCCATTCAAACCAGAAAAAGAGATAATTAGCAGCGATGGCGGTACTGTTACAAATTCGTGACGCGCATAAGAGCTACGGCGACCAACATCTGCTCGACGGTGCCAGCGCGACAATCACCGACGACAAAAAGGTGGGCTTCATCGGTCGTAACGGAGCGGGGAAATCCACGCTGCTAAAGGTTTTACTGGATGAAGAAGAACTGGACGCCGGCGAGGTGATTCGTCACCCGGATCTGAAGGTCGGATACCTGCGTCAACACGATCCGTTTCAGCCTGATGAGTCAGCGCTCGATTTCCTGATGCGTGACAGCGGGCAACCGGATTGGAAGTGCGGAGAGGTCGCCGGTCAGTTCGAAATCAAAGGCGATTTCCTCAACGGCCCCGTTAGTGCGCTATCCGGTGGTTGGCAAACGCGTGTGAAGCTTTCGGCGCTGCTGCTGCATGAGCCTAACCTGTTGCTGTTGGATGAACCGACCAACTTTTTGGATCTACGGACTCAGCTACTGTTGGAGGAGTTCCTCAAATCGTTCCGTCATGCTTGTTTGATAGTTTCTCACGATCGTGCCTTTCTATCGGCAACCTGTAGCGAAACTTTGGATCTGTCCCACGGTAAGCTGACGATGCATCCGGGACGGATCGATTCCTTCTTGCAATTCCAGGAGGAAAGGCGCGAACACGATCTGCGCGTTAATGCGACAGTCATCGCAAAGCAAAAGCAGCTGGAACGATTCATCAACAAGAACCGCGCCAACGCCAACACGGCTTCTCAAGCACGCAGTAAAAAGAAGCAACTGGACCGGCTTCAAGTTGCGGAAATTGCCACCGAAGCCCCACGCGCCGTAATCGTCGCGCCGCAGATTGATCCGCGCCAAGGCACTGCGGCGCGCTGTGTTGATCTGGCGATTGGCTATCCCGATCTGACCGTTGCCTCAGATATCCAAGTCGAGATCGAACACGGTGAACGGGCGGCCATCGTTGGCGACAACGGACAGGGCAAAACAACGTTGCTGCGGACGCTGGTTGATTCACTGGATCCAAAAGAAGGGCATGTGAAGTGGGGACACAATTGCAAAATCGGCGTCTATGCACAGCACGTTTACACGACGCTGGATGAAGACGATACGGTCTTGGATTATCTGGAGCACATGGCGTTGACCGGAACGACGAACCAGCAAATCTTGGCCGTCGCCGGTTCACTGTTGTTTCGAAACGAACACACCCAAAAGAAGATCAAGGTGCTTTCCGGTGGTGAACGGGCGCGGCTTTGTATGGCGGGTTTGATGTTGGGCGATTACAACATTTTGGTGTTGGACGAACCGGGCAACCATTTGGATGTCGAAACGGTCGAGTCCTTGGCCAACGCGCTGTTGAAGTATCAGGGCACGGTCATCTTCACCAGCCACGACCGGCATTTCATGAAACGGATTGCAACATCGATCATCGAAGTACGTGACGGCACCGCGAAGAATTACATCGGTGACTATGATGCTTACCTGTATTCGGTAAACCAAGAAATCTCAGAGGGTTTCAGGGACAACAACGTGAAGAGCGTTGGGAAAACTCGGTTTGAGGATTCCAAGGGGTCAAAGAAAAAGGCCGCCGTTCATCGCAATCAGCGCCCTGACCGGAAACGGCAGAAGCAGATCCAAGCTGTTGAACGAAAGATCAAAAAGCTGGAAACGGATAAGAAGGCGCTCAATGATGAGATCATGCAGTGCAGCGATCCGGCCAAAGCGTTGGAGCTTCATGAGAAAATCCAGGCTATCGCGACGGAAGTGACAGGGTTGGAAGATCAGTGGTTGGAGATGACTGAGGGGAGTTGAATTGGGAGTGGGGACTATTTGTATTGCATTTCGGATTTTCTAATTTCTAATTTCTAATTTCTAATTTCTAATTTCTAATTTCTAATTTCTAATTTCTAATTTCTAATTTTTGATTTTTGATTTTTGATTTTTGATTTTTGATTTTTGATTTTTGATTTTTGATTTCGAAATTGCAAATTCAATATTCGAAATTCAAAATCTACAATTCTAACCTTTCCATCAACGCAACATGTCACAATCCGCCACAAAGCCCGATCTGACGAAGTCAGATAAAACTACTTCAGATCAGACTCGCCGTAACTTCATGCGGTTGGGCGCGGCACTGCTGGGCACGGCGGCCGGAGCCGCATCAGCCCGCGCCGACGACAAGCCCCGTCGTCAACCGCCGGCCCAAGGCATTGATATGGAGAAGTGGAAAAAGCTCAAGGGCGAAGCTTATCCCAAGGGCACAGAGAAAACGCCTGGCGTTTGTAATCTTCCAGGCCCCAACGCCAAACGCAACTGGCCCGATACAGAAAAGTACGCTGACACGAAACAAGTCCCCGGCATGTGCCAGTTGTGCAGCACGATCTGCGGCATTATTGGACACGTCAAAAACGATCGGCTGATCAAAATTGAAGGCAATCCCAACGATCCCAATAGCCGCGGACGACTTTGTGCGCGCGGCCAAGCGGGATTGAATCATCAGTACCATCCCGAGCGATTGTTATATCCATTGAAGCGCGTTGGCGAACGTGGCGAAGGAAAATGGAAACGCGTTTCCTGGGACGAAGCGCTGGATGAAATCGCGGAGAAGCTCAAGGCGATTCGTGATTCTGGCCATCCTGAAAATTTTGCGTTTCACCAAGGCCGACAACGATCCAAGGACGCGCTCAAACGTTTCCTCAGCGCGTTCGGCACCGGTACGCAGCTTTCCCACCGCAGTTTGTGCAGCGGTAATCGACGAGCTGCGAACTTGTCGTATCTTTGGGAAAGCGATTGGGATCTCAACGATGTTGAGCACTCGAAATACATTCTGAACTTTGGTTCCAATGCCTTTGAGGCTCATCAAGGCCACATTCCCTTTGCCAACCGAATTCAAAATGGCCGGTTTGAAAACGGCGCGAAGATGGTGACCTTCGATGTGCGACTTTCCAACACCGCCGGATCTTCGGACGAATGGTTTGCTCCGTTTCCCGGTACCGATGGAGCGGTCGCGCTGGCGATGTCTAACGCCATTCTTGCCGCCGATGCTCATGATAAAAACTTCATCGACAAATGGTCCACGACGTCGATTGATGAATTAAAAGATCATTTCAAGGATTACACGCCCGAATGGGCCGAGAAGATTTCAGGAATTCCGGCAGCCGACATTCGCCGGATCGCGCTCGAGTTCGCGGCCGCAGCGCCCGCAGCGACAACGATGTGTAATCGAGGATCGTCGGCTCATTTGAATGGCTTTTACAATGATCGCGCCATTCAACTACTCAACGCCATCGTCGGCAGCGTCGGCAAGAAAGGTGGATGGTGTTGGTCACCTTGGGGTGGACTGGATCCGGTCGTGAAGACGCCCAAGATGCCGCCTTCGGCCAAGACGTGGAATGTGTTGGAAGACCCACCAGAATTCCCTTTGGCGAATGTTTGGCGGCGAATGAAAGTTGGCGAGATCATTTATCTGTATTTGATGCAGGGCCGGGCGAAGATCGATGCTTACATGACTTACAACCTTGATTCGCCGCTGACGTGGCCGGAGGAGTCGCTGACCAAAGAAGTGATGTGCAACGAAGAACTGATCAAGTTTCATGTTTGCATTAATCCGTTCTATAACGAAACGGCCCACTACGCCGACATCGTACTTCCATGGACGACTTACATGGAGCGTTGGGATTTGGATGCACGTGGGAGCTACAACCTGCGGCCTTATGTGGGGTTGCGGATGCCGATGGTGTCGCCGTTGGGCGAAGCAAAGGACGTACGCGAATTTTTCCCGACGTTGGCCAAGAAAATTGGCGGCGGCATGGAACAGTGGTACAAGGAAGATGTCAAAGAGTACATGGAACAGTGGGCCAGTTCGGTTCCGGAAAACCCCGACACGGGTAAGCAAGGGCTGGAGCGGCTGATTGAGGAAGGGGCTTGGGAAGATGATACTCGTGAGCCATTCTACGAACCTTTTCTAAAACCGCTGTCCGAAGAGGAGCTTGCGGGATCGACCACCGATCCGGAAACCGGCATCATCACCAAAGACGGTGGCGGGATCGGCATCATGATCGATGGAAAAGCGGTTCGTGGATTCAAAACGCCCAGCCGAAAATTCGAAGTGCGTTCGGTGTTCCTGAGTCAAACGGGTTTGAATAAGGATACTTCCGATTTGATCGCCGCCAGCAGCATGACCAAAACGAAGGTGCGTCCTCCTCAGCACGAAGGCCACGATCTAGCGATTGACGAAATGCCGGTTTGGCTGCAGCCGATCGAACATCAGGAGATCGCCGACGACGAGCTGATTATGACGTCGTTTAAGTGGAATGTTCATAACCATGGCCGGACGATGAACCTGAAATGGTTGGCTGAGATTGTGCATACCAATCCAGCATGGCTCAATCCGGCGACGGCCAAAAAGTATGGTTTGAAAGACGGTGATTGGATCGAGCTGACGGGGTACTTCTCGCGTATGCTTGAGGAAACGAATCCAAATTTGGCTCACGGTGACCGAGACGCATCGGGGCGTTTGGTGGCGGGCACAATGCGTGTGCCGATCGTGACGATGCCGGGAATTCATCCCAGCGCCATCGCGATGAGCAATAGCTGCGGCCACTGGCAGTATACGAATGTGGCTCAGGCGAAAAAGGCTCCGGCCGACGATCAGCGCGACGATGGTTTTGTGTCACAAGGCTCCGATGGCGATCAGTTTCAGGATCCCGATTGGCAGCGCAACATGTGGTGGGAAGATAAATCCGGCGGCGACATCAAAAAGTTCAAACAGAACACGGGCAATGGTTGGAACCAGAATCGAATCATGCCCATCGCGCCAGATCCAATTACCGGGCAGCAGGCGTTCCATTCAACCGTGGTGTCGTTGAAAAAAATATAGGCGGCCTAGGGCCGATTTCGGACTTCAAATCTGTCATTTCCAAAATCTGAAATCTGAAATCTGAAATTCTAAATATTTTACGACCTTTGGATGGTGACATTAACTAATGCGAATGTCGGCAAAGGTGTTCAACAGTAGCGAATGCGATTGGCTGTTGATGTTTGGCGTTGTGGATTCGCGTGGTCCGGCGATGTTGAGGACGTTTATGTTTTCTTTCGCCAGCCACTCAAGTATTTCTTGTGATGCCGCTTCGGTGGCGTCAGGGTCGGTTTCAGCGATGTCAGCTAGATCAATGCACAGATAGGGACGTTTGTGTTGTTTTGCAAACTTGACCGTCAGCCCGGTACCGCGGGTGATGACGTTACGAAATAAAATCAGTGTTCCGTCGGATTCGACGACGTTCTTCTCCGTCCTGATCGCGTAGTTGAACGAAGTCGTCTCAATCAGGTCGAAGGTTTCCGGTATTGGGCCGTCTTCAGCGCGACGTCCCTTTGGGCACCAACCGCCGTGAGGTATCTCCAAGAACACCGCCACTTCTAAAGCCGCTCGATCGACACCGGTCTGCCCACCTGAGATAACTTTTGAGAGTTGAGGTTTGGGCATGGTGGTCCTTGGGGGCAATCTAAAACCATCCTAAGCGGAAACGTGAGTGAGAGATCCGGCGTTAGTATCCTACGCAAATGCGTTGGGGTGTGAACCGCTATGTGACTTTCTATGGCGCGGCGAAATCTACTCCGGCAATAATAACCGAAGTCCGGGATCCAGAGGAGTCAGATGATTGGCGTGTTGAGGAATTCGGAAGCGATTGAGTTCGAAAATTTCCAGATAACGGGAGGCTTGGCCCAATCGCCGCCTAGCGACATCGAATAACGTTTCGCCGTGCTGGGTGATGTGGAAGCGGTTGTCCATGCGTTTTTCGTATCGATCGTAGTCCGTTTTTGAGGCGTCGTTTTTAAAGCTGTCGTTTTTGGGGCCGTCATCTGTTCGGTTGCTGCGGGCGTTCAATTTGTCGGCGGGGCATAATTCGTTGTAGCGTTCGATCAGTAGTTCGACTTCAGGAATAACCAGCGTTGTGTTTGGTTCGAGGTTATCCGCAGACGTGATGCGGTTTAGATTGTGTTCATGCAAGGCGCGAAAGAATCGCCCGTCACCATAGTGGTCTAGTGCGATCGACCAGAGACTGTCGTTTGTTTGGACGCGATACTCTTGAGGCCCAAGTGATGGTGGCTTCGTTTTGGGGATTTCCTTTTTGAGCACGTTGGCAACCTTGGTATCCTTGGCCTCTGGAATCTTCTTGCTGTTCAATGGCGGATCAAAAGGAGAGCTAGTTTTCTGGGGGGGCACAAAAGAGCTGAGGCGAGATTGCTTTGGTTGAGTAAGCCGCGGGCGTGAAGTTGGCATAGCGACCTCTGCTGTGGTAGCTTTTTCGACCGGCGTTTCTTTGGCTATCGTTTTTCTTGTTTGGGAATCGAAAGAAGGGAGTTCTCGTGTGCTGCCGGCACCAAAGTTCGACCTTATCGTTGGAGGAAGAAAGCCGGCGGCTGGATCGCTTGAGAGAAGAGCATCGGAAGCTGTTTGATTTGGATTCTCCGAGTCGATGCTGCGATTGGTTTCTTTTTCGATGCGCGACGCGGGCTTGATGGGAGTAAACGACGGGCCGTTAATTCTCTCAAACGGATCATCAACGGCTGGTTTAGAAATAGGGCGCGGATTTTGTGGGACAGACTTGAGCGCCGGTTTTGATTTTGGTGGTTCGATGAATTGCGCTCGGGCAATGATTGGAGTATCCGGAAAAGGCGTCGCCGTAACGCTGACCGTTGGTGCAACTGGCTGCGTTTGATGCGTTTGGTTGGGGGCAGGGCGAGCGACGCTTTGGGGCATGGCGGGAGATTCTTGTGACGCGAGTTCGTTATGGGCGAGTTCTTTATGGGCGTGTCTTGATTGGGCCGGATAAGCGTTGTCGTTGATGTGCTGAGCCAAAGGAGCCGTTTGCGCGATTCGATTGAAGTGAAATCTTCGGCCGGTAACTCGATGAATCGCCACGTAAACCAATACGCCCAACAATACTACGATCACGACGAAGGCAAATTGTGCCTCGCGGATGAGTTGGCTGTTGGAGTTTGGACGGAACGGATCACGCATAAAAAGTAAACGATTCAGAAATCAAAAGGTGAAGTTAAGTTCGAACGCATCAGTAGCATTAACTTATACAGAGGTTCTGAGTTCGGTGAAACAGAGAACAAGGGCCTTTTGAGGGCCTGGCTGGGGCCGATCTTTCGCAAAAATCGGGTTCAAAAATGATAGCGTTCGCTGAGCGTTCGTTTTTTCTGTCAAACCCCCAAAATCACTTGAAAGCAGCTTCTTTTCGCGACCATTTGTCCACGGTGCCAGTAGACATCCGGCAGAATTGGAATATCTGGAATGATCAAGTTAAACCGTGCTGGTGACGGTGGCGATCGGGAATAACGGGCATTTGAGGGAGCAGTTACTACATCTGGGTAAGCAAATCTTAAGTTTGAGGGGACTCGAAATGTCGGGTTCCCGGTAACACTTATCATTTGACGCCCCCTTATATGTCCACCGCTGCACTACAACCTAAGCCAAAATCGAAGCGGATTCTGGAGCTCGATGCGCTGCGGGCGATCTCGTGCCTCAATTTGCTGCTGTTTCACTTTACTTATGTGTACGCCAATAAGTACGGGTTTGAGACACCTCTAGGGTTTGCCTTTCCGTACGGTAAATACGGAGTCCAGTTATTCTTTATGCTCAGCGGATTCGTCAACGCGATGACGTTCGTGGGTAAGCGGTCGGCAAAGGATTTCTTGTTCGCTCGCGCGATCAGAATCTTCCCTTCCTATTGGTTCGTGATCCTGTTGAACGTTTTTCTTTTAAGCTACTTGCCACTATTCCATACGCCCACCACCGGTGAAGTGGTAGCAAACTTAACGACGATGCCACGGTTGTTTGGATTCGAAAACTTGGAACCTGTGACATGGACGCTTCAGATCGAGATGCTGTTCTACGCGACGCTGGTCATCATGATGGTTACCGGAGCGTTCGAGAAAATGCTTCGGAATTTAATGGTGATGGTGGGAGTCTGCCTTGTGTTCTGCCTTGCCGCCAGCGGATTCAAATCCGTGTATCCGGATTCGGGAGCCAACCAATTTTTCTGGGTCGTGGAAAACGTGTGCTACATGCGAAACATGCCACTGTTCGCGATGGGCATGTTGCTTAACGAAATCAAAAACAAACGTGGTACAACGTGGCACAACGTTATTGGCATCATTGTCGCTGGCATCGTCTTTCAAGTAATCGACCTGCGCGATCATAATCCTGCGGCAACGATGTTGTTGTTTGGGTTGCTGACCGCCTGTGCGTGGGGGAAAGTTCCACCGCTACGATTTAAGCCACTGCTGTTTATCAGTTCCATTTCCTACACGTTGTATTTGTTCCACAACAACATTGGATCCACTTGCATTCACTCGCTGGAAATTATGGGAATGGCCCCGTTGCTGGCGGTTGTGCTTGTAACTGTCCTTACGATCGGACTGGGGACGGCGACGACGATTTGGTTTGAACAACCGATCACGAAATTCCTTCGACGTTGGTGGAAGCAACGCAATGAAGAAAGCATCACATCCCCGCAATCACCAGCAAAGGCATCACCGCACAAATAATTTTTTGGAATAGGCAAAGGCCAGTTTCCACAAAAAGATGACAGCTATGAAAATTAAAATCATCGATCAACTAAAAGAACTCGCCGCCAGCGAATCCGATTGGAACAGCGTGGCGGGTGAGCGCTGTTTTTTTACCTGGCAGTGGTGCGCATCATGGTTCAAAGAACTCGCCGCCGAAGACGACAAACTTCACATTATCGTGGGCGTCGACAACGACGGTCGTTGGTTGGGGATTGCTCCCTTGATGGTGTCGGGAAGAAAGTTGCGTTTCCTTGGTTCGGGCGCTGCCTGCAGTGACTACGCGAACTTGATTGTTGAACAATCAAACTACAACGCCTTCGCAGAATTGGTTGCAAAGTATCTGGCGACTGAATTCACATCCGATGGAGTTTTGTCGCAGGTCGACGTTTTCGAAATTGAGGGCTGTGGAGGCAACGATCGCAATTTAGATTACTTCAGCGAACTGTTGCAAATAAATGATTTTGCAAAACATGAAACCGAAACCGAGGGGACCTGGAAAGTCCTTTTGCCGGAATCGTTTGACCAGTTAAATGCGACCTTCAGTAAGTCGATGAGGCGCAAGACAAAGGCTGCACGGAAACGATTGGCGGAACCTGACATAGACGTTGTGTTTGCTGATCAAGATAACTTCAGCACGCTATGGGATACTTTCGTGCATCTGCATCAAAAGCGTCGTAACTCAATCGGTCAATTGGGGTGTTTTGCAGATGAGAAGTTTGAACGGTTTCTGCGGTCAGCGGTGACGGGTTTGATGTCCCTGGGACGGTCCGATTTGGTAGTGATCAAAAAGGCGGGTTCGCCTATCGCGGCAATTTTGTTGGTTTACTGCGATGAAACTTGCATGATGTATCAGTCGGGAATTGATCCTGAGATGGCATCACTGGAGCCCGGCTATCAGTCGGTGATGGTGTCGATTGAGCACGCCATTGAGAAGGGATTTAAGTTCTTCGATTTTCTTCGAGGCGATGAACCTTATAAGGGACGCTGGAGCACGACGCGCGAGCCAATCGTTCGCCGAAAATTTATTCCACCGAACATGTCGGCTCAGTTGAAGCACGGCACTTGGGTGATTGGTCGTTCCATTAAGAACTATGTTACCAATCTCAAGCAGACCGAACAGAATTAAAATCCAACGGCAACACGTGTGTTTGGTTTGGAAATCAATGCTGCGAAAATAAACTTGATCATATCAAATTTGCCCGCATCAAATTTTTGCCGCTGCGGCCTTGTCCAAAAAGAAACAAAGTTGCTCAGATTTTGGCTGAACATGTGTCGCCGGATATTGTTTGCCCGAGCCATCGTAAACGGTTGCCAGAACATCGGCTTTGCCGCCTCCGGTGATCAAGAACACGACGAAGTTTGCCGCGTTGATCACGGGCCCCGTGATGGTGACGCGTTTCTGGCCACTTTCGGGATGGACGGCGACTTCGCAAACCTGTTTCGAAGTTAACAGCTCCATCTGGTGGGGGAAAATGGAAGCGGTGTGGCCATCGCCACCCATGCCAAGAATGATCACGTCAAATTCTGGTAGCCCTGCTTTGCTCAGCGTGACATGGTCCTTGATTGTCTCGCCATACCGCTTGGCCTCCAACTCCGGGTCGCTTTCACCAACGACGCGGTGAACGTTGGTGACGGGGATTTTGATTTTGTCCAAAAGCAAATTTTTGCATTG
>CALDEW010000151.1 GCA_937942355.1 uncultured Pirellulaceae bacterium
GACCGCTTGATTTCCTGTCTGCAGCGCGACCAAGACGATGCCTTCTCGATCCAAGCCGCCATCGGCCGGTTATACACGCAGGGCATCACGCCCGATTTCGATGCCCTGCACTCCCAGCAACAGCCTCCTCAAACACCACAACGGATCACGCTGCCGACCTACCCTTTCGAACGTCGTCGATTTTGGGGGCCTGATAAACCGCGCGCCGCTCATGCTCAGCACCATACGGCGCATCCGTCTTTGGGTGGCCCGGTCGCATTGGCGGGTGCGAAAGGCGAATCACGTTTTGAGAGTTTTGTCGAACCCGACAGCCCACCGTGGCTGCCCGACCATGAAGTGATGGGGCAAATCGTTATGCCCGGCGCTGCGTTTGTGGAACTTGCCCTGGCCGCGACAGATCTTGCTGATCTGCACGACGTTAAATTTGAACAGCCACTGCGTCCGACGTCTCGCACAGCCTTGCAAACGGTTATCAAAACCGACGGTGAAAAGAATCGCACCATCGAAACGTTTTCGCGCCCCGCCGAATCATCGGTATGGACGCGCCACTTCACCGCCACCGCAACTTCGGCCAAACCAGAACCCAAACAAGCCGACATTTCCTTGGAGCAACTTCGATCCCAACCCGGCGAAGAAGTCTCGGCTCAGCGATTCTACGCCGCCATGGCCGAACTTGGTTTGAACTACGGGCCCGGCTTCCAAACGATTCAGCAACTGCAAGTCAACGAAAGTGGCGTGCTGGCGACACTGCAGGCGCAAGGCGATGTGCGCGGGTATTTGATCCCGCCGCCGCTGCTTGACGGTGCGATCCACTCTTTGGCGGTCGGACTGATCAACGAAGACAGCGATTCTCTTTTCCTGCCGGTGGGAATGAAACGAGTGAGTTTATACGCCGCCGTTGAGAACGAACTGATCTGCCACGCCAAATGGACCAAGCCCGACGGCGAGTTTCGGACGGCGGACTTGGTTTTGATGGACGGCGATGGCAAAATCGTTGGCGAGATTGAATCGCTGCAAGTCCAACAGGTCAGCCGGTCAGCGCTGCGTCAGATCAGCGGCAGCGGAAGTGCTCGGTTGCTGTATGAGATGCAGTGGCAAAATTTCCGCTTGCCCGCCCCTGCCGAGGCCAATCGTAACTGGCTGATTGTAGGCAGCAGCATAGAGGCGGTTGCTAAGAAATTGACCGACGCCGGTCACACCGTGAAAACTGTCGAACATCAGGTCGATTGGGACACGGTTTTTTCTGATGACTTTGTTCCCGAGGGCATCCTTTGGAACTTTGGCAATTCGGTCGACACCGCAGGGGATACGGAGATGCAGTGCATAGGCATCTTGAATTTGGTCAAAGCATTGACCGACAAAGAAATCCAGCGGCTTGAATGTGGTTTGCAATTGTTGACGCATCAAGCCACCGATTGCGGCGACAAGACCAACGTCGATCCCAACCAAGCTCAGTTTCTGGGGCTCGGCCGCGTGATCGGAGCCGAGCGACCTGAGTTCCGCTGCCGATTGGTTGACGTGACAGATTCTTCCGAACAAACGTTTGCAGCTCTATTTGATTTCTTGGTCACCGAAACCAAGGAAAGCCAATTTGCGATCCGCGACGGGCAATTCCGCGTGCCGCGCCTCAAGCAATCCAAATTACCAAACGACTTAGGCAGCTTCAGCGCCGACGGCGACAGCGCGTATCTAATCACTGGCGGGCTGGGCATGCTGGGTCGCCAAGCGGCCAAGTGGTTGGCCGATAAAGGCGCCGGGCAAATTGTTTTGGCGTCACGACGGGAACCGGATTTAGCAACTCAAATGTTTTTAGACGAAGTGCGATCCGATGGTTGCGACGTCATCGTGCACCCGGCGGACTTCAGTGACCGTAGCAGCGTTTCCGAACTGTTCAAGCATTTCAAATCGACCTGGAAACCGCTCAAGGGCGTCATCCATGCCGCCGGCGTGTTGGACGATGGTTTAGTCGGTGAACAAACGTGGGAACGTTTTGAAAAAGTGCTCGCCCCTAAAGTCACCGGCGGTCAGTTGTTGCACGAATTTACGCGCGAACTGGCGCTCGACTTCTTCGTGCTTTATTCGTCCGCCGCTTCGGTTTTGGGTTCGCCCGGCCAGAGCAACTACGCAACCGGCAACGCGTTTCTGGACGGGCTGGCTTGGCAGCGTAGGTCGCAAGGACTGCCCGCGATCAGTATTAACTGGGGACCTTGGACCGAAGGCATGGCGGCTGATCCAATGATCGCCAAGCGTCTGGCGCTGCAAGGCATCACGGCGCTGACAGTCGATGAGGCCCACGACGCGATGGAGAAGATGATCGTGGGTGACCTTCCTCAGACCACGGTGATGGATGTCGATTGGCGGCGGATGGTGCTGGGACTGGGCAGCGAAGTCCCCAGCCTGTTAGAAGGATTGGCTCCGGCGCGGCGGCGATCTCAAGGCGGCGATTCGGAGTTCGTTGCCAAGATCAAAAAGATGCAGCCTGGCCCGGCGCGCGAACTGATGGTCAAAACGATTGGCGAACAACTGCAAACGATCCTTTCGACACCCGAACTTCCTCAAACCGATCGACCGCTGATTGAGATGGGG
>CALDEW010000152.1 GCA_937942355.1 uncultured Pirellulaceae bacterium
TGGCCAAAACAGTGACACTCAGCCAAGTCTGGGTTACCAACCCGTCTGGCAGGACAAGGGTAACCCGGTCGCTACCTCCGACTCCCGCGCCCTCTCTCACTGATACCGTAGCAGCGGTTGCGAGCGGACTGAAATCACCAAGGAAGTTGCCATTGCCGGTAGCGAGGATGAAATCAGCAGCTGACAAAGCAGAAGCGTTTTCGAGATTGTCGATGTCAATGATGACGCCGTTGATGCCTTTGTTGAAGTTGGTGTAATTGCTGAACGTCGACGCTCGACCGGGCAGCAATGGAACCTTGTCAGTGGCGATCGCCGCATCATCCTCTGTGTTAGCGTTGGCGTCGTTTCCGTCATGGAAACTATTGTTGTAGAACACGTGACGCCCATGAACTCTGGCACCGGCAGGATCGGGCAGCGCTACGACTTGCAACGCACTAAGCGAAACAAAGTCGGAGTTGAGAGAGTCAATCAGCACAAAAACTGACTCTCCGGTGGTGACGGTGATCGTCTCAGTGTAGAAGTTCTGGTTTTCGATGAACTGTTGAGGTGCTGATGCTGGGGTAGTGGTTTCATGGCCCAGTCCGAAATCCCCGAAGGACGCTGTGGCCCCGAATCCTGTCCCGATATCAACGGAATAGGTGCGGCCGGCGGCTGTAGGCTGCGTCTCTTGAAGGATAGCGGTGACCGAGTAGGTTCCCGGGTCTAAGCCTTCCAACCTCAGCCCAAGATCATCGCCTTCTCTGGTAAAAATTCGATCGTTAAACAAAGGCGTGTTGTAGATACCGGCAGCAGCGTCTGAGGGGCCAGAATTGCGACTATCAAGGTTATTCCCGCTGGCTTCAAAGTCGAAGGTTCCGCCATCAGCGACCTCGCGCAATGTGAGAGTTGCGTTGGTGCTGTTACCTTGAGAGTCGAGCACATTTGTGAAATTGAAGTCACTCCCATCGACCGCGTTGAAGAAGGAGTCAGCTTCGGGCAGCAATCCAGGCAGGTTCTGCCCGAGGACCGTGTTCCCGGAGAAAGCGCCTTCGGTGTTAGGTCCAAAGTCGAATTGAAACCCGCCAAACGTCTCGGGAAGAGGGAGTTCAATATGCACCGCTGCCCAGTCCGTTCTGCCGGTAGAATCCACAACCGTGTAGTGAAAGAAGTCAGAAAAGTCGGGACCGGTGATGTCCGTAGGCGGGGTGTAAAGAATCTCATTGCGGCCCCCCGGGCCAGTGCCTTGGGAGAGACTGATCGTGCCGCCCCGGAAGCTGACGGTGTCCAGCAGTTGGGCGTTGAGCGTGTCATTGTTGAAGTCGTAATCGTTTGCGAGAACATCCAGTACGACCGGCGACCCATCGCTGACAACACCATCGCTGCCCCCAAAGGGCCTGATTTCTCCTGGGTTGGTCACCAGATCGCCGTCGGACCTTCTTATTTCACGGAAGGCGTAAATGATTTCCGCTTCGTCGGTGGCGAAACGAAAGACGTTCTGGTTACCGTTTCCAAGCGGACTGATTACGGAGTCAAGACCGCCGGCCGTTGAGGAACCGCTGTCGACTCGTGGGCGGTTTTCGTGAAAGTTCCCGTTTTCAATGCTATCGTTGACGTGCAGCAAACCCCAAGTGTGGCCAAACTCGTGGACCAGCGTGCCATTTGCCCAGCTACTTGGACCGTTGCTGCCAGAAAGCGCGTAGGCACTGCCAGTAGCGATGGTACCGCCAAAAGCAAGGCCCGACGGAAAGGCTCGAACGTGGTAGACCGCTAGGTCATGCGTGTCGCCGACGATGTCCGGATTGTTGTTCCAATAGTTGCGGAATGCGTTTAAGCCTGCCTCATCATTGCCGCCAGTGACGTTCAACGGATCCTCAGCGGCGTTGGTGCGAATAATGACCGTCCCTAGGCGATGTTTAACTCCCGTGGCATGCAGAAAACGCGAGTCCAGATTGCCAGGGATTCGCGCGACCTCTGCCATCACGCTGGCGATTCTCTGTGCTTCTGTTGATCCGGAGTAATTATTCAAGAACGCCCGAGAACTGATTTCAACTCCAACTTCATACTCGAGAACGTCGAGAGTTCCTGATCCCGCCAGTGTTCCAGGAGCAAAGGTTTCGCCTCCGGGCCCCGAAGATCTCCCTAAACTCGCACCACTGAACGCGGCGACTGTACCTTCGGCCCTCAGCCCCAAAGCCGCGAGACATTCTTCGCAGCAACAACCGTCCTCGTGCTCTTCGGCCAGATGATCAGAGACCCCGTCGCCATCGTGGTCGTGAGGCACAAACACCTCATCGGCGGCGATGGTGTGTAAAAGGTTGCCTGAATCCGAGGAGGCCGGCTCGATAAGAATCGTTTGTTGCTGAGGATCGGTGATGCTACCGCTGAGTCCCGATTCAGTAAGCACCGCGCTGACGGTATAGCCCGGGCGACCGACGACCTGACCGATGTAAGCGCGGTCTATGCCAGGATCAATTTCGTACAGATCACCTATGCCGTCATCAATAAGGAATCGAGTGTTGGCACCGAATGCGGAATTTTTATTCAGGCTCAACGTGACCCGTTCACCATTAAGCTCTACATCGACAGTGAAGTTTTCGGGCAGCCCTTGAGGCAGTTGCAATTCGACCAACCGGACGGGCTGAGACAGCAAACCGTTAGCGCTGGAGCTAACGACCGCAGCCTGAACTTCAACGCCACTTTGCGAGGGCGTCGTTAGAATTTCTACATCGTTCGCGCCGGCACCACTATCGAGGGCGCATAATGCCGCCAGAAGTTTTCGATCTTCTAACGATTGGTAGTCAAGCTTTGAAATGGAAGAACACCGCGTGCTTGATTTCCTTGGACTGTTGCCTTTGCCTCGTTGTTTTTTGCTTTTAGAAGATGCCATTTGGGCGGGCGTATCAGAGAATGAACGCATAGTTAGAAAGTTCTCCGCTAGGTTAAGACTTTTTGTAACAGTCGAACGAAAAACGGATGACACAGCGGTCACCCGTCTAATGGTGGAGTGGTTGCCCTTGTCCAAGAGCTAAGAACTCGTGTCGAACACAAGCTCCGGCAACTATGCGAGGCAAGCTATGACTCCAGTAGTCGAACAAATTCTCAACTAAAAATGAAAAAAAACCGTTTTGTCCGGCTTTAATCTTGTCCAGCGTTAAATAGCTTGCCCTTCTTTATTTGCAGTATGGCTAGATTTCCACGCCAGTCCATTTACTTTTTGTCGCCACAGTAGTGCAGTGTTCCAAATTAGATTTAGGGTTGGAGGTAGTGGGTGAGGCAACGAGTCCTGCCCTCCTGTGCCTTTTGGTTTAGCCTTTAGTGCGTCGTTTAATGCAGCCGCAGGATTCGTGGCCTCATCCACTACTGTTAAATTAAAACGTAACGCTGCACGGAAGCACGCCACGACGTCCCGCGGCAACCGCTTTCTTCAATATAGCGTAGTTATCAAGAGTTTTCTGATCGGGCAGCCAAATTCTCATCCAAATTGAGCTGCTTGAGTATCGACTTTGGAAATTCTTCTAGCGTTCTAATTTTCACTCTTCGAATGAATAGCTCTGCACCCTCG
>CALDEW010000153.1 GCA_937942355.1 uncultured Pirellulaceae bacterium
GATGGCGTCAGTATTCAATTCTCCTACTTGGAGTCTTGGTTAAAAAATGAAAAGTCATTTCCAATTTCCACTTCAATTCCACTCAACGCTGATCCAATTGACGCCGAAACCGCAAACAACTTTTTCGTCAACTTGCTGCCTGAGGAAGTGATCCGAAAACGAACTTGTGAAAAGCTGAAGATCTCAGTTGGCAATCACTATGAGCTTTTGAAACGAGTCGGTGGCGACTGCGCTGGAGCGCTAACGATCTTCCCAGAAGGGAAATTGCCAATCCAACAAGATGAATACGAACTGATTTCTCAGGAGCAACTTGCCGGTTGGTCGAAAGGTGGTCAATTTGCGTTTGCGGAAGTTGCTGGCGAAAACGGGGTTCGGTTGTCGCTGGCTGGCGCTCAAGACAAGCTACCAGTAAAAGTCGATGGCAACGAGTTCTTCCTCCCGATGGGAAACTCGCCAAGTACTCACATTCTCAAATTCGCTTCCCCCTATTTTTCACACCTTCCTGAGAATGAGACATTCACAACGATGCTTGGGCGTGCCGCTGGCGTCGAAACGGTGGGGATTTCACTTTATCAAACGAATAAATCGAGAATCGCTGTTGTAGAGAGGTACGACAGAATTGAAGCCGACGGAGTATATTCTCGCACTCATCAAGAAGACTTTTGCCAGGCACTTGGCATGCATCCGAGTGAGAAGTACGAAAAAGAAGGGGGACCAAGCATTAAACAGTGCGCTGAATTGATTAAGAGCGTTTGCTCAGTCCCAGCTGTCGAGTTGGAGAAATTTATTCGATGGGTAATGTTTAATTGGCTTGGGTACAATGCAGATGCCCATGCGAAAAACATCTCGTTCCTATTTATCAATGGTGAAACGAAGCTCACGCCGTTTTACGATTTGGTCTGCACCAACAACTATGAGAAGCTTAACAAGAATCTTGCCATGAGTATTGGTGGGGAATATTTACCTGGAGTTGTAAACCAAAACCACCTTGGTGCTCTCGCTCAAGAACTGGAAGTAAACCTTTCATACTTAAACCAAGTAGCCACTGAAACGGCTGGAAACCTGCAGGACTCAATGGACGAGACGATTGAGGAATTTAGAGATTTGTATGGTGATTCGCCTGTCTTGGAGCGTATCTCAATAATCGTTAGAGGGCGTTGTAGACGAGCACTAAATAGTTCACTCAAGGTCTAGGTATTCAGTGGGGCGGCCTTGGCTTCGACAGTGTGTTGAGGAAAGCGTGTGTTCGGGTTCAACTTTATACTGGCCAAGTAGAGTTGATGGCGTTTGGATAGTGAATGATTAACGATATGGTCGGCCTGCCGTTGCTAACGTCCAAGCCGAAGGATTTCATCGAATTCGCTGTCGTCCTTGAACGAGTCTGAAATTTTAGAGATCCAATTTGACTTATCTCTTGATCCATTTGATTGGCCCTTGAGACGCGCAATTTCCTGCTCAATCTTTGCAATTCGTTCTTCAAGACTCTTGGACATGGCAATGGCACCTGAGAAAACTAATTCATTCAACCCAGCGGTTAAATAATAACGACGACGCCGTTTTAGGGGAAACGCAGCTTGAGCCACGTTTATGGGGATTAGGCAGGAGGAAGAGGCAACCGGGAAAACAAACCCTAGGCATTAACCGAAATCGCGATAAAATGGCAAACCTACGACCGAACAAATTTTACTCTTAGCACGAGAACAATCATGGCTCGAGTTTTTATTCCAGATGAAGATAGAAACATTACCGATGCTCAGCAGATATCTGAGTATCTGGCTCCGCACGGGATCATCTACGAGCAGTGGGACGTGGAAGGCCGCATTGGTCCTGACGCCACCAATGAAGAAATTCTGGATGCCTATTCGCCTGAGATCGAGCGACTGAAAGAGGAGCACGGGTTTGTAACGGCGGACGTGATCAACGTGACGCCAGAGACACCGGGGCTGGATGATATGCTGCAGAAGTTCGACAAGGAACATCTGCATACCGAGGACGAAGTGCGATTTACCGTTAAAGGTAGCGGCGTTTTTCACATCAACCCGCAAACTGCGCCCGTGTTTTCGATCACGGTTGAATCCGGCGATTTGATCAGCGTTCCCAACGGGACCTATCACTGGTTTAATCTTTGCAGCGATAAAACCATTCGTTGCATTCGCTTGTTCGAAGACAAAGAAGGATGGACGCCGCACTACATCGAAGAACCGGTTCACCAAAAGTACGCGCCGCTTTGCATGGGCCCGTCCTATCTGGAAAACGGCGGCGACGGTGATAATCTAAAATCTGTGCTCGATCAGTAACGGACCGCTATGAGCCACCCCATAAAGGGCATCCTGTTGGACATCGAAGGCACGACGTCTTCGATCGACTTTGTCTACGATGTCATGTTCCCTTACGCGCGGGAAAATTTTGCCGCGTATCTGAAATCTAATTTTTCCACCGAGCCAGTTCAGGCAGCGTTGCCTCTGTTGGCGGCCGATCTAAAGTTCAATTCGGTCGAAGCCATGTTCGCCCAGTGCGACGGCAGCGCAAGCGACACGCGCGAAGATTGTGTGCATCGGGCGCTGATCGGATTGATGGACGACGATGTGAAATCGACGGGGCTGAAAAAGCTTCAAGGGTTGGTTTGGGAATCCGGTTTTCACAGCGGCGCAATGGTGGCTCATCTGTATGACGACGTTGCCCCGGCGATTGAGGCTTGGAAAGCGACGGGAATTGACGTCCGCATTTATTCCTCCGGCAGCATCTACGCCCAGAAACTGTTCTTCGGCCATAGTGTGGCAGGCGATTTGCTGACGCATTTTAGCGGCCACTACGACACGACGATCGGGCATAAACGCGAGTCCGGAAGCTATCGTAAAATTTCCGCTGACTGGATCGAAGCATCGCAGATCCTTTTCATCAGCGATGTCGCGGAGGAGTTGGACGCGGCGAAAGAGGCGGGAATGCAGACAATGCTCAGCCTGCGGCCGGGAAACAAGGCGGTTGCTAACCAAGATGATTATTTGGCGATTGATTCGTTTGCCCAAGTCTCGCCGATGCTGGCAGCAGCAAAATAATCACTCGGTCGTGAACCATTTTCGGTCAGCGTTCGTAAGATCGTTTACGTGCTTCTGCTTCTCAGTTCAATTGCTCAGATTTTCCCGAAAATACTGGGCCCAGTGTGATTTTGAAGCAACTCCCCGATTCGGCTCCATGACGGAGTCATTCCCGAAGATGTTTACGCTTGCCAATGGATCGGCCAACGTTGATTCATAGGTTTCCGTCATGAGATTCAAGCAATTTTTGTTCCTGTTGTTGGTGATGTTGCCGACTGGTTTGGCTCGCGCTGGCGATTCGTCGGTTGAGTTTGATGTGCCTGCTATGTTGCCGGTTCACGAGTTGATCGCTGCTGGCGTTCCACCGGTGACGGACTTTAAAATCATTGAAATCGTGATTCCCGTGACCGCCGAAATTCGTCCGCGCGATCGCGCGAACGTTGACGAATTCCGAATAGACGTATCATGGAGTCGCCATGCTTTCCCTGTTGCCGACTACGGCCCTAAGTCGCAACTGACCAGCCATATCGCCGGCAACGTCGCCGTTGAAACGACTGAGGATTCGACCGCTGGCGTTGGGTTGTCAGGAAACAGTGATCAACTTGAGTTCGCGACCATCACCGGCGATGCGAAACTATCTAAGCGCGCTACTGAGCGCCGATCTTATCAAGAGATTCCTCAGCATCGCCCTGTCATTGCCAGCGGCACAACCAATCGCGGCACGGGAGCTTTTTTTCGATTCCATTGCACGCGTACCGAGACGTTAGAAGGTGGCCGCGACGTTGTGGTTGCCTATCGCGTCAACCGAGATTGGCGTGGCGGTGTGTTAAAAGTTCAGTGCCGAGCGTTGGGGCAGCGAAAGATCTTGGGCGCGATTCCCGACGACATTGCAATCGGCAAAGCGTTTGTAGTGCCGGTGTATTTGGAGGGTGACTCCGGCGCCCGTCTGTTGGCCACGGAATTTGTCACCGCCGAACAGAGCCTTAGAAAAAACTGGCGTCGCCATCGTCAGGCTCGCACAAAAACCGGCAGCGCCATGTTGCTGGCGGGATTTAATCCGTTCGCCCAGTCGACTCAACTTAGCGATCAGTGGCTTCACGAGTTGATTCAATTGGGCGATGACCGTGTCTTGCGAGAGGTCGATGGGCAACTACCGAAATCGACATCCGCTTTGGCCGCAGAATTCGTCTCTCGCCGAGGGCGGTTGATGGAGCTGTGCCACTGATTGGAGATGTAGGTTGTTCGGGCGATAGCGATCTGACATGAAGTTTCTTTAAAACATCTCAGTCCGATAGCGGTGCGTGAGGACATTTATTTTAGACGAAACGAACCGTGTCGTTAGCGGCAGGGCGCTAGGCCGCGTTCGTTAAATCAATTTGGGTATCAAATTCG
>CALDEW010000154.1 GCA_937942355.1 uncultured Pirellulaceae bacterium
CATCTCTGGGCCTAAGACGATGTCGACGCCGGCAAACTTGCGGAACGGGAACACCGATTCCTTGACCGAAACTTGCTTGGGCACCAATTCTTCGGTGATGCCCAACTCTTTGAGCGTTTTACCAGCCATGACTTTCGCGGCGATGCCGGCAACTGGTACGCCGGTGGCTTTGGCGACAAAGGGAACCGTGCGGCTGCCGCGCGGGTTGACCTCAAGGACGTAAACGTTAGTCGCGTCCGCTTCCTTTTTAATCGCGAACTGAACATTCATCAGCCCGATGACGTTGAGGTACTTGGCCATCGCGACCGAGGCGGCGCGGATTTCATCCAGCGTTGATTCGGACAAGCTGTACGGTGGAATCGCACAAGCCGAATCGCCCGAGTGAACGCCGGCTTCTTCGATGTGTTCCATGATGCCCGCGATCACAACGTCCGTTCCGTCGCTGATGCAATCGACGTCAACTTCGATGGCTTCTTCGAGGAATTTGTCGATCAGTACGGGTTGGCCCTCGGAGACGATAAACGCTTCACGCACAAACCGTTCGAACTGGGCTTTGTCGTAGCAGATCTCCATCGCGCGTCCGCCGAGCACGAAGCTTGGCCGCACCAACACGGGGTAGCCCACCTCCTCGACCACTTTTCGCGCGTCATCCATGTTCAGGGCGATGCCGTTTTCAGGTTGCTTCAGACCAAGATCGTTGAGCAGTTTCTGAAACTGTTCGCGGTCTTCGGCGGCATCGATGGTATCGACGGATGTTCCGATGATCGGCACGCCGGCTTCGGAAAGTTCGCGCGCCAAATTCAGCGGTGTCTGCCCGCCAAACTGAACGATGACCCCGTCGGGCTTGATTGTGTCACAGATGTTAAGAACGTCTTCGACCGTCAGAGGTTCGAAGAACAGAATGTCGCTGGTGTCATAGTCGGTGGAAACCGTTTCGGGGTTCGAGTTGACCATGATCGATTCGATGCCCATATCGCGCAGTGCGAAACTCGCGTGACAGCAACAGTAATCGAACTCGATCCCCTGGCCGATGCGATTGGGACCGCCACCAAGGATAATGATGCGTTTCTTATCGCCCTTGGGAGGCGCTTCGTCTTCAGTCTCATAGGAAGAGTAAAAGTAGGGCGTGTAAGCCTCGAATTCGGCGGCACAGGTGTCGACGGATTTGAAGACGGGGCGGATCTCGTGTTTGCCAACCCGAGCGGCGCGGACATCCGATTCTTTCTCGGACCAAATATGGGCCAACTGGCGATCTGCAAAACCGGCGCGTTTGGCGGTGCGTAGTAATTCAGTCGAAACGTCGGCCAAGGTCGTGTCGCGCAGTTGTTCTTCGATTTCGACAATCGCGTGTAAGTGAGTCAGGAACCAGCGGTCGATGCGCGTCAGTTCGAACACTTCTTCGATCGTCATGCCCTGTTTGAAAGCGTAGCGAATGTACCAAGGACGCGCCGCATTAGGGCGGGCAAGTTTTGAGCGAATCTCGTCGCGATCGGGTTGTTCGTCAGTTCCCCACAGATCTTTGCCGTCGCAGCCAAAACCCGAGCTGCCGACTTCGAGGCCACGCAGTGCTTTTTGAAACGATTCTTTAAACGTCCGGCCGATCGCCATGGTTTCGCCGACCGATTTCATCTGCGTCGTCAGCGTATCATCGGCTTCAGGAAACTTTTCGAACGTGAAACGCGGAAACTTGGTGACCACATAGTCGATCGAAGGTTCAAAGCAAGCCTGCGTCTTTTGCGTGATGTCGTTCTTCAATTCCCACAACCGAAAACCGACGGCCAGTTTAGCGGCGATTTTGGCAATGGGGTAACCTGTGGCTTTGGAGGCGAGCGCGCTGGATCGACTGACGCGCGGATTCATCTCGATGACGATCATCCGGTCGCTGTTGGGATCGATCGAAAACTGAATGTTTGAACCACCGGTTTCGACACCGATCTCGCGGATGATGTCGATGCTGGCGTCACGCATCCGTTGATACTCGGCATCGGACAGCGTTTGGGCCGGCGCGACGGTGATCGAATCGCCGGTATGCACGCCCATCGGGTCAAAGTTTTCGATCGCACAGACGATAATGACGTTGTCGTCCATGTCGCGGACGACTTCCATCTCGTACTCTTTCCATCCGATGATGGATTCTTCGATGAGCACTTCGGTGGTGGGTGATTGATCCAAGCCGCGTTGAACCAGCGTGTTGAATTCGTCGCGGTTGTAAGCGATTCCCGAACCGCTTCCGCCCATGGTGAAGCTGGGACGGATCAGCGTTGGCAGGCCGACTTCTTCGAGGACCTCGCGCGCTTCGGCCACCGTGTTGACGGTGCGACCTTTACAGACGCCGAGTCCACATTTCTCCATTGCGATGGCGAAACGTTCGCGGTTTTCGGCTTTGTCGATCACATCGGCTTTAGCGCCGATCATTTCGACGCCGTATTTTTCAAGAACGCCGTTTTTGTCCAAATCCAGCGCGAGGTTGAGCGCAGTTTGGCCGCCGAGCGTCGGTAGTACGGCATCCGGTTTTTCTTTGGCGATGATCTTTTCGAGGATTCGCCAATCCAGCGGTTCTATATAGGTGCGTTCGGCGGTGGCCGGGTCAGTCATAATGGTCGCGGGATTCGAGTTGACCAGCACAACTTCGTAGCCCTCTTCACGCAGCGCTTTACAAGCTTGGGTACCAGAATAGTCAAATT
>CALDEW010000155.1 GCA_937942355.1 uncultured Pirellulaceae bacterium
CGTAGCGCAAGCGCACCCGATTCGGCTGGTTGCTAGGACGAGCCTGCAAAAAGTGAGCGATGTCCGATACATGACAAAGGCAACAAGTGATTGGGGACGTAATCATCATTGTCACGCAGCCAGTGCAGTAACTGGGTGAAACCAGTAATCCCCCCCCCTCCTCTGAGCCGCGTCAGATCCCCCATAGGCGAAGCGTGAGAAGCCGGTAAGGCCGTTTCAAGTGGCAACATAAGAAAGGGCCGACGTAACTAACATCTGTTTACCCTAAAATTCAGACGTAACGCTGCAATAGTGCGAGAGCAGCAATAACTTTTGCTTCTACTGCCGCCACCTGGTTTACCGGATGTTCGGGAAGATCTTCAGAGCAAAACGCTTAGGCCGATGGCTGCTGATTAAAAGTGTTCTTTCAACAGCTCAAGCATCTTTCGTCCGCGATTTTGGAAACCGGGGCTGCTGCTGGGGATCAGGCGGATCAGGGCCGCGTGCAGTCGTCGAGCGTGTTCGGGATAATCGGCGGCTCGGTCGGTGACGAATGTCATCGCGAAAGCGGAGGTGGCCGTTTTTTCTTCTGGTTCGAGGACTGCCTGTAAGCAGCGGTCAACCAAACGAGACTCGAGATCCGCCGGCAGTTTCATTTTAAGCTCGCTAAAGTACCGAACGACGGCTCGCCCGATTGCGTTGTGAACCTGATCGTCAGCTGCCTCGATAAGATCCTCCCACCAGGGCTCCAGCGCTTCGGGATTGGCGCGGCCAAAGTTTCCGACCACCATCGCCGCGCGCTGAGCCACTTTCACTTCGTCGCTGCCCAAACAGGCGATTAGTTCAGGCAGTGAATCGGAGTGCTGTTCTACGTAACGCTGGACGACGTCCGCGTTATTACGCGAATTGGCGACCAATAGCTGCGTACGAATGTTCATGGAGACAGTGGATCAAAACGTGCGGGATTTGAAATAATTACAAAGCGACCGGTGGGTGATAGCGGATGTTTTTAGCCGGCCAATGGCCAGTCGTTTTCAATTGTAACTTCGCTATTGTTGCTGCCAAACGAAAAATCTAAACTGCGCGATCAAATTGTTCTGGCTGAACGTACTGCCATTTTTACGGTCAACCAAGAGTCGCTTTTGGAGTGTGGGATCATTAATCGAACATTGATAGTAACGACTGCTGTCTGGTTGGCCTTGGGAGTGTCCAGCACTACCTTGGGGCAAGCGGATCGATATGGGCAAGCGGATCGATATGGGCAAGCGGAGTATCCCCGCAATGCGCTGCGCCGCGCCGAAGCGCCTGCCACAGAGAATTCGGGACAGAAGGTCGTTTTATCTTTGATCTTTGAACCCAATGAAGCTGCCAGAATCGACTTCGAGCTTCTTTCGCGATCCATCGCCGACGCCGTGATCAGCGATCAGCAATTGGCGGACTACGCGTATCAGCTTGAGCAAAGGGCCAGCTATAGTCAGGCTGAAAATTTTCCGATTCGCCCCAGACACGACAGCGCAATCATCTATGACTCGGAAGTTCGTCCGACGACTTACGATGGAGAGGTCGGTGGCGGATTCGCCGTGTTGAGCCCTGTTGCCCCGGGAGCCAATGTGCCGGTGGATCAAGCGCCGCCTAAGACAAGTCCGCAGGTACTATTGGAGGAGATGCCGAAACAACCCACTGCCGCCCTGCCCTCACAGCAATCTGAGACAAAAACGGCACATGCTCCCTTTGGCCCTGCCCTTCCAGCAGATTTCGCATTCAGCGTGCCCATTTCGCAGCAAACTATTGGCGACTTGCTCGAAGAAATCCAACGCCAAAAGGATCTTCTCACGTCAACTCAGGACGACAACAGCGAGGAGCTCAACCGTTGGTCTCGGTCGTTGGAGGAATCACTGACGGCATTGCGACAGGCAAAGAAGTTTTTGAAAAAGGACTTTGCCCAACGTAACGGTATTAAAACGTTTGAGACTGATAAAAAGATTCTTCAAGAGAAGCTTTCGGTCGATCGCAAACCTCAGCTGCCCCAAGAGGGTGAGTCAGCAGAAGATCTATTCGCTCATCTGGAGAATCTTCGCAACGACATGGACGGATTGAAATCTCGTTTGAATGACCTCAATGAGACCGAGCTGCAACACAAGGTTCGATTGGGCGACATTCCCAAAGATAGAGCGACCGCTCGAAAACGCATCACCGAAATTGACAAACAGCTGACCAATGAAGAGCTTGGCGATGCGGATACCTTTACGATGATTCGTCTCCGCGCCGAAGAGCTGGAGTTAGAGTACCGGATTGAATCGTTGGAGAGCGAGTCCAAACTGTACGAACTGGAGAATCGGTTAATGCCGCTCAACAGCGATCTGTTGGCCCGCGAAATGAAGATTCTGGAAAAAGAGATCGACTCTTGGAATTATGCTGCCAATCTGCGGCGGCGATTGGATCTGGAAGAAGAAGCTCGATTGGCGCGAGCGCAAGTGCTCGAAGCGGCTCCCGCCTTGCGAATTCTGGCTGAGCGCAATGCAGAGTTAACCGAACGCAGAATCAAATTTTCCCAGCAGCTAAGTAACGCGACAGAAGAAGAGATTCAGGTTTACGAGCTGCTGAATAAAGTCCGCAGCCAACACGAAAACGTCGAAAAAAGTATCATCGATAATACGCTCAGTCAGGCCAACGGAATGTTGTTGGTCGATATTCGCCGGACGATGGTCCGTCCCTTCAAAAGTCGGCAACGCATCCGGCAAATCAATCGCGAACTGCGCAAGATCAGTCTTGAACGCATCAAGATCAACGAGCAACGGGAACCGCTTTCGCATCCCAATGAATATGTTGCCGAGCTCCTCAAAGGAGTGCACTGTGAGTCGACCACCGATGAGGAATTGTCGGTGATGGCGCTGGAGATCGTGGAGAGTATTCGCACGCAATACGATCAGCTGAGCGCGGACCATCATACTTATACCGACATTCTGGGGAAAATCGTCGCTGAAAGTGAAGAGTTAGTCAGTGAGATCGAAGCAACGATGCAATTTGTGAATCGAAAATCATTGTGGGTACGTTCAGCACAACCCCTTGGCGTCGATCAGATTGCCAAATCGCGTTACGCAGTTTCCAAGTTCTTTTCGCCTGCCCAGTGGACGCAATTGATGGGTGATCTGACCCAACGTTGCGTAACCAGTCCGCATGAATCGGCGGCGGGACTGATTGGATTGATCAGTCTGTTTATGTTCAGCCGACGATTCAAGGCGTAGATGCGTGGTGCCAACGAGCCGCGTGCGATGCTCAAAAAAACGAGATAAACGAAAATAGAAACCCATGTCAGATGTAACTCCAGATTTTGATTCGCAGCTACCGCCGACTTCAGGGTTGGTTGCGGACATTAAACGCTTTTCGCGGTATCGTCCGATGCTGGCCAGCGTCGCGTTTTCGTTCTGTTCGGCTTTGTTCGTGCCGCTGTTGTTATTGTTCGTTGCCTGGCAACTTTCGCCAGCGTTTGATCTCAATACGCTGCGAGGGACGCTGCATCAATCTTTGATTGACATCACACCGATGGTGTTGGCAACGATGGTTTTGATGACGTTGCTTTCATCTTGGGGCCCGGCGGTTCGGCACTTTGGTTGGTCGCCGGGGGTGTGTCAGGGAATCTACACGATTTTATGGTTCACGGTTTGCATCTGTCTTCCGTGTCGCTTTTTTTCGATGGCCTTGATTACTTTTGATTCTGGTGTTTGGAGCGATTCGTTGGGCCGATTGTTCTTCTTGGGTTCCATTGGTTCACTGGCGGTAGGTGCTTGGTGGGGTGGGCGTATTATAAACAGCGCTTGCGATGGTGCGCTGGTAGAGAAGGGGTTCACCATTGGTCGCGCCGAACGGAGACGATCTACCGAACGACTGCTCAACGGCGACTCCATTGACTCCACGGCGCTCAACGGAGCCGAACCTTGGACAGCATTTGCTCGTCGTTTCGCAATCTTTTGTATTCCCATCGCCACGTTATCGTTGGCGGGGTTGTCCGCTGCTGGATATCATTTCACCGCGTTTCAAATGAGCGACCGCGCGTTTTGGTGTATCCTCGCGATGCTGGCCATCGCGATTTTAGCTGGATTTGTCAGCCGGTTGCTGCTAACGACTCAGTTCCGAGTGAAGCTGCGTCAACTATCGCGGACCGAGGAAGGCCACATCAGCGAAGATGAAACGATCAACATCAAAGAAATTTCTTCCCAAGTCAATCGGTTGGTCAACGTCACAGCGCTGATGGCGATGATCGTTGCCGGTTGGCAGATTTGGTCGACGGTATCTCCGACGATCTCGTATTTGGATAGCATCACGTGTTGGAAATCGGCTCAGCTGGATAGCTTGGGCAATCCCAAAATAATCACGCCGCGCGAAATTCTGATCGGATTGGGCGCGTTGGCAATGTCCATGGTGCTTAGCCGGAACCTACCGGGCCTGTTGGAAATCACTTTGCTCAATCGTTTGCCGCTGGACAAAGGCGGACGCTACGCGATTTCGTTTGTCGTCAGATACCTAGTCGGCGTGATCGGGTTGTTGTTCGCGTTTCAAGTCATTGGGTTCTCATGGAGCAGTGTCCAGTGGTTGGCCGCTGGTTTAACGGTCGGGCTCGGTTTTGGTCTGCAAGAGATCTTTGCGAACTTGATATCGGGTTTGATTATCTTGATCGAACGTCCGGTGCGGGTTGGCGACATGGTCACCGTTAACGGCACCACCGGAACGGTTTGCCGAATGCAGTTACGAGCCACCACGATTCGCGATTTGGATTATTGCGAATTGATTGTTCCCAACAAGAAATTTATTACCGAAGACGTGATGAACTGGACGTTGTCCGATAGCGATTACCGAGCGATTCTTGAAGTTGGCGTGGCTTACGGTTCGGATACTAAATTAGTTCATCAAACGTTGATCGAGGTTGCGCGTCGCCATCAATTGGTCCAGCGCACCCCAGCGCCGGAGGTGTTGTTCAAGAGCTTCGGTGAAAGCACGTTGGATTTTGAACTGCGCGTGGTGATCCCCGGTCGCCAGTATTTAGCGCGTGTTTTACATGAATTAAACATGGCGATCGACGAAGCATTTCGCGCCAAGGATATTGAAATCGCGTTTCCTCAGCGTGAGATTACGATCCACAACGCGGCGGAAAATTCCGGCGTCGGTGATTTGCCAGCCAAACAGAACGACACCGAAGCTCAAGACAAAAAAGCGGCGTGAGCGGATGGCTATTTCCGCTCGATACCGTAGTCTTCGATTTTGCGATAGAGTGTCGCGCGGCTGATGCCCAACAGTTCGGCTGCTTTGGGAACACTGTTGGAAGTACGCTTGAGCGCATCGATGATCAGCTTACGCTCCCAGTGGTCAATTCGTAACGTCTCGAATTCACCGTCAGTGGCTTCGCGGATTCCGAGATCATCTGTTTGGATTTCATCGCCTTCGCACATAACGGTAGCGCTGTCGATCACGTTTCTGAGTTGCCGCACGTTTCCTGGCCACTGATAGCCCAACAACTTCAAATTGGCTTCTTTGGAAAGCTTCATGTTCGGGTTACCAATCCGATTGCGAAAGTGATTCAAGAAGAAATCGATCAGCATCTGAATGTCCGACTCTCGATCACGCAGTGGCGGAATCAGTAATTCATACACGGTCAAGCGATAGAACAAATCTTCGCGGAAACGTTTTTCGGCAACGAACTCTTTCAAGTCACGATTGGTTGCGCAGATCACACGCACGTCGACGGTGACTTCTTCGGTTCCACCGACGGGTAAGAAGGGATGCCCCTCCAACGTACGCAGCAGTTTTGCTTGCCCCTCTAACGTTAGTTCGCCAATCTCATCGAGAAACAAAGTCCCGAGGTCGGCTTGTTGGAACCAACCGATATGATCGCTATCCGCGGACGTGAAGGATCCTTTCTTATGCCCAAACAGTTGGCTTTCCATCAAATCGCGCGGGATCGCAGCGCAATTGACGCTCAGCATCGGTCGGTCACTTCGGGGGCTGTTGCGGTGTAGTGCTCGCGCGACCAGTTCTTTACCGGCGCCGCTTTCGCCACGAATAAGCACGCAGCCGGAGGCTTTCGCCACACGATTAATTTTGGATTTCAGTTCCAACATCTTTGCGCTTTCGCCTTTGAGTTCATCAAAGGTTGCCGATTTTTGAACCAGGCGATCTTTTTCGGCGGACAAAGATGTCATTCGGTGTGCTCGGTCGAGCGAGCGAATCATAATATTGGCCATCGCGACGGCCAGTTCGAAGTGACTTTCGGAAAAGGGTTTGTCTTTGCGATAGAGGTGGATCGCCCCTTTGACTTTGTCGTCCGAAATCAATGGCACGCAAATGGAATCCGAATAGACAGGATCAGAAGCCTGTTTTCTACTTCGATTTTCGCTGCCCTGTTCAATTCGCATCGCCCGTTTCTCTGAAACGACGCGCGCGGTTAGATCTTTGTTCAGTTTCAGGATATCGGATTGAGCTTCAGGGAAAATAGCTCGTGAGGCCAAGACACCATCATCAGATACCCACAGGAAACCAGCCGCCGAAGCTGAGGTGCGGTCAAACAGGCGCTTCATACAAATCTGGATGACTTTGTCCGGTTCGTCGACAGCCAGCAATTTCACTGACAGTTGGAAGAGAAAGAAAAAGTCTTGTCCCCAGTTATGTCCTTTGAGAAAATCGAGCGTGTACTGGCCGGTCTCTTGGGGGTCCATCGATTCGTCAAGAATGATCGTAACGTCTTTGGGCGGGCCATCGTCTTCGGATTGATCTTTGCCTCTGGCGGACGGGTCGGTGGTCGAAGCGCTGAGGCTGAAGGTGAAGGAAGAAGCCCCAATTCTCAGTTGGGTGCCGTCTATCAGGCGCGCCTGTTCAACGGTCTGGCCATTGACGAAAGTACCGTTGCTGGATTGATTGTCGCGGACCCACCAGCCATCTTCGTCGCAATAGACTTCGGCGTGAACGCGCGAGCATTGAGGGTCGTTGAGGACGACACGACACTCCCAATCTCGTCCGAGGCGGTTCTTTTCACCGCCGTCGAGTTCGAATCGAGCCCCTGAATTGGCCCCGGCGTTCATTAGTAGGAATGCTTGCACGATGCTTGATTGAAATGCGCAGAGGAATTAGCCAAAATCGAGACGTACATCAACGTCCGCAGCACGCGTGCCACAACGTCCGTCGGACACAGGTTTTTAAGTATAGATGACAAGTTGCCAACCGTCGATAAGCCAAGACCGCCGATCCCTAGGAGTGAAATCGGCTTTACCTGTTGGCGGAGAGAATACCGGGCTTGCCGCTAGAGCCCCTTGTTTCTAGGATTTGGTTACCCTGCCGTGGCATAATCCGGCTAATCGGCTCGAGTTAGCACCGCCAAAATTTCAAAAAATCGGCGGGTTCGGGACCCGTGGCGACGACTATATAATAAAAGATCTAGATTATTAAACAAATAATAGGCGAAGGAACCAATATGCTTTCAAGACTCATGTCCGCCCAAGCTCCGCATCGATTATCTCTGGCGGGAAAGTCAACGATGATCGCGTGTCTGATTGCGGTCTCGGTCGCTTGTTTATCTCAAACGGGGCGCGCCGACAAGCTAGGCGAACCGTCCATCGTTAACGGCTTTGCGGCGAAACTGGTCACGAGGTTGATGCAGTCGTACCATCTGTCCAAGCACCCCTTGGACGATCAAATTTCACAACGGGCCTTCGATCTGTTTGCTAAAAGTTTAGACCCGATGAAGGTCTACTTCATGCAGTCGGATATTGACGAATTTTCCATCAGCCGCACAGAGCTTGACGATCAACTCAAACGCGGCGAGTTCTCAACCGCATTTGCGATGTTTCGTCGCTTCTTGCAGCGGATTGACCAACGTACGGCCCAAGCGGTGGAACTGATTGAACAGGATCATGACTTCACAATTAAAGAAGAAATGATTACCGATCCTGACCTGTTGACCTATGCCAAATCGGAAGAAGAATCGCACGAGATGTGGCGCAAACGTATCAAGTACAGTTTGCTGGTTCTCGAAAATGATGATGATGACGAAGAAGAGAAAGATGAAGAATCAAAGGACGATGCAACCGACTCCGATGACGCCAATGATGAAGCCGACTCCGGAGAAGCAAAAGCTTATGAGAAAAAGGACCCGAAAGAACTTCTTCGCAAACGTTACGAATCGTTCGCACGGCGTATGCACCAAACCAACGCCGAAGAGCTGATTGAGATTTACGTTTCAGCGATTACCAACGCGTATGATCCTCATACTACTTACATGTCGTCGAAGTCTTATGAGGACTTTAAGATCATGCTGGGGCTGGAATTAGAAGGCATCGGCGCGACGCTTTCGATTACCGATGATGGATACACGGTCATCAAAAGCATCGTCCCCGGTGGAGCCTGTGACACCCAAGGCGGCATCTATCCCGAAGACAAAATCGTCGCTGTAGGCCAAGGAAATCCAGACGGAACAAAGGCCTCAAGGAAGCTGTACGACAAACATGGCGGGGAAATGATCGACGTCGTAAACTGGAAACTATCGGACGTTGTCGGGATGATTCGCGGTAAAGCGGGCACGGTTGTGCGGATGGCCGTGATTTCCGAAGGCAAAGAAGAGATTCACACCGTTTCGATCTCGCGCGAAAAAATTAAGCTCGAAGACAGCGCTGCCAAAGGTGCCGTCTTCGAAGAGGGCACGCGCCCCGACGGTTCGGCTCAGAAGATTGGTGTGATTGATCTGCCAAGCTTCTACGCTGACATGAGCGGAAAGATGGGCGGTCGCCGGACGACGGTTGATGTGCAGAAGATTTTGGAAGACTTTAAAGAAAAAAATGTAGATGCCGTTGTCTTGGATTTGCGTCGCAATGGAGGCGGAAGCCTACGCGAAGCGATTGATCTGACCGGTTTGTTTATCGATCAAGGCACCGTTGTGCAGGTCAAAGATTCTCTCGGCCAGGTGACTCAATACGATGATGAAATGCCGGGTCTTTCATGGAGCAAGCCTGTGGTCGTTTTAACCAGTAAGTTCAGCGCCAGTGCCAGTGAGATTTTGGCGGGAGCGTTACAGGATTACGGTCGCGGCATCATCGTCGGTGACGAACAGACCCATGGTAAAGGTACGGTGCAGAGTTTGTTGGACTTGAACCAAGAGGTCTCACGAATTCGAAATCCACCGAACACTTATGGTGCGCTGAAAATTACGATGCAACAGTTCTATCGCCCCAACGGCGACAGTACTCAGAAACGCGGCGTCGAGGCAGATATCGTGTTGCCTTCCTTGAGCAGCCGGATGGATGTGGGTGAGGTCGATTTGGATTATGCGGTTGAATTTGATCGTATTGGTGGAGCCCCGCATGACATGTTTCAACTGACATCCACTCAGATCAAACAGAAATTGAACGAGCTTTCTCAACAGCGGGTTGATTCGTCGGATGATTTCGCCAAACGTAAGCGTCAGATTCAGAATTACGTCGAGCAGAAGGCGTTGAAGAAGGTCTCGCTTAACCAAGAGGAATTCATGGCGCGGCGAAAAGAGCTTTCGGCTGAAAAGGAAGACCGAAAAACGTTTGAAGAGCAGGCCAACAAAAAGGATATCGAGCGTGATTACTATCTGGATGAAGTCCTGAAAATCACTGACGATTATATCGAAATGTTGCCTGCCAATAGTTAATCCATCGCCATTAATCGGGCGGCAGTTTTTTAAATCTGCTGCAGGCGGTTTGCCTTATCGGGATGGGGAGTCTTTGTCAGAAGCATCGGGGAAACGCGACTCGACGAACCAGCGGCTAACGCCTCGCCGCGCACCGGCCGAGTCCTCCGGACCCGAATAAGGACCGCTGGGCTTGGGCCTTTTCGCTAACGTTGGGCAGTTTTGTATCTAAAGTAAGTGCTATTGGCCGTTCGCATTAACACCTGTTCACCAACACGTTTTCCACCGCTGCTGTTTCCATCGCGGGGGTCGCAACAGCGTTGGCAGTGAATTTCCTCTTGCCGCTAAACTCTATGCTTTCCAACGAACCGGACCTTTGAGGTGCCGGTTCGTTTCATTTGAGGGTGAAAAAACGCATTTCGGGTTTCCGCAAAACGTGCCTTCGGTAACCTGAGAGCGTTGTTGCCACTGGCTGCCGATTGTTTGTTCGGACGCACGTGAGCACCCTACGGGACAAGGTTTTCTCGAGAGGGATCGTTCGCCTGTATTCGACAACCACCGCGTTTTTGAAACCCACTGAAGGAATGGAATTTATGCCCAACGATACGACTGCAAAACCGGAAACTACCACTGACGCTTCCCCTGAGACCCTTTTGGTCTCCGAGAAGACTCAAATGCAATCGGAAACGTTCATTGGGCAATGGAACCAGTTAATCAGCACGACCAACTGGGAGAAAGGCACCATCATTTGTCAGTGGCGTGATTCGCTTAAGGAGCAGGAAGCGCCCGTCGCCGAGTATTCCGATGAAGCTTGGGCTCAGATGGTCGGTGGCGTTTCTTCCCAACACGTCGGTCGATTGCGTAGAACCAGTGAGCGATTTGGCCACGTCTTCAATGAGTACGACGGATTGTACTGGAGCCATTTTTACGCGGCGTTGGATTGGGACGATGCGGAGATGTGGCTTGAGGGGGCGATTCAGAACAAGTGGTCGATTTCGCAAATGCGTCATCAACGATGGGAAACGCTGGGCGCGGTCGCTGACGACCGACCGCAGGACAGCGACATCGTGACTGCGGAGATGGCCGAGGAAACGCAGTCTTTGGCTTTGGCCGAAAAGACAGAAGCTAAACGCGGAGATAGCGAATACATCGAAGGCCCTGTTTATGAAGGGCCGGACTTTGGGGACGAAGGCGAACCCAATGCGAAATCATCCGGTGGCAAAGACGACGATGAAAAGGACGCAGAAGCAGAACCTGCCAAACCGCATCAGATCCGTCCGTTTGAAACTTTCAAAGATCTGCCCGATGATGTGATGGAGGCCGCCAATGAATTCAAAGTGGTCATCATCAAGCACAAACTTGCTCAGTGGGAAGAGATCGAGAAGGATGAAATGCTGGCGTTGTTGGAGGCGCTCAAGCAACTGGCCACGATTGCCGCCGAGTAACCTTCAACTGTGCTTGCGACCATCGACTCAATAGAGGCTACGTCCTTTAGAAGTCCTCAAAAAAAACCGCTTCCCGAGGTGCTTCGGGGCCGTCTGATTTGATATGATGAGGGATTAAAATTCCATCTCATTTCAAATAATTTTAAAGGCCCGGCATGCCCACCAATGAACCACTCAATCGTAAACTCCGTATGGCGCTCGTTGGCGGAGGCCGAGGCTCATTTATCGGGCGCGTGCATGCGACGGCAGCGGTTTTAGACAATCGCGCTGAACTGGTCGCAGGCGCCCTTTCTTCAGATCCCGTTCGCGCGAAAGAATCCGCCGAGGACTACGATATTGCCTCGGACCGTGCTTATGGTTCCTATCAAGAGCTGATTGAAAAGGAACTGGCGCTTCCCGAGGATCAGCGTGTCGACTTCATCTCGATCGCAACGCCCAACTTCATGCACTTCGAGATCGCCAAGGCTGCCGTGGAGGCGGGTTTCAATGTGATCTGTGACAAACCGCTGACGCTGGACATGCAGCAGGCGGAAGCATTGTTAGAGGCCGTCGAAAAATCGGACGTCGTCTTTGCCGTCACGCACAACTACACGGGCTACCCCTTGGTTCGTCAGGCACGGCAGATGGTGACCTCGGGCGAACTTGGCGAAATCATGGCGATCCGCGTCAACTATATCCAGGGCTGGCTGGTGGAAAAGCTGGAAGACTCCGATCAGAAACAAGCGGCTTGGCGAACGGACCCCAAACGCAGCGGCGCTGCGGGTTGCTTTGGAGACATCGCGACTCACGCGTACAACTTGGGGCGTTTCATCACTGGCCAGTTTCCTGAGAACATCAGCTGTCACTTAAAAACATTCGTCGGTGGTCGGAAACTGGACGACTACGGTCACGCGGTGATTACTTACGAAAACGGAGCCCTGGGAACCGTGACGGCTTCGCAGATCACACATGGCCGCGAAAACGATGTCACGATCGAGGTTGATGGCACCAAGGGATCGCTATCATGGCGGCAAGAAAACCCCAATGAATTGTGGGTGCGCCAAAATGGAAAAGCTCATCAGTTGTACACACGCGACCCCAACGCTCCGTTTATGACCGAAGTGGCTGCCGCATCGTGTCGCCTGCCATCGGGGCATCCGGAAGCGTTTTTTGAGGCATTTGCCAATATCTACCGAGCTGCATACGATGATATTTGTTTGCGGATTTCTGGCAAGAAATTTGAAACGACCGATACTCTGTATCCGAACATTTACGATGGTGTCGAAGGGATGTACTTCATCCAGCAAAGCGTCGCCAGCAGCAATGACAACGGGGCATGGTTGCCGTTGAAGCATCCGAATGCTCGCCGTTAAAGAGAAGATAAAGAGATTTCGATTTTAAAGGGGCAAAACGTTTGTCTCCCAGAACATTGTCCCGAGGTATTTCAGATGATTCGATTTACAGTGATGGCATTGTTGGCAACGTTAATGTTGCCAACGAGTTCTTTTGGCCAAAGTGATACCGCCAAACTCGCTTGGCAGTTGCCTGTCGGTCGCAAGATTGATGTTGTGATGAAGCAAACAATGGACATGCGGCAGATTGTTGGCGGACAGGAGCTCGGTACCAAGATGGTCTCGACGAACTACATGCTTTGGGAGGTCGACAAGGTCGATAAGGTTGATGACGCAAGCATCGCGACGGTCAACAGCGAGATCGAACGGATGACGATTTCGATGGACGGTCCGCAAGGGAAATTCGACATTGACACCGATTCCGAAGAGGAGCCTGAAGGTGATGCGGCAAAAGTCGCCGAACAAGTTACGGAATTGGTGGGCAAAAAATTCTCTCAAAAGATGAATGCTCAGGGGAAAATTCTTTCTGTCGACATGCCCGATGAAATCGCTTTGGGTAACCCGATGATGTCCAAAGAAGCATTTTCTCAATTGATCAAAAACGCTTCACCTGTTTTCCCCGACAAACCTGTGGCCGTGGGTGAAACTTGGAATCAAGAATCGACAACCGCGATGCCCAGTGGAATGGGCGGCATGAAAATTATCTCTACCTATACTTATAAAGGTACCGAGGAAATAAAAGGCAAGACGTTGGATTTAATCGACATTGCAATGGAGATGGAGTTTCAGGGGCCTATCGATTCACCTGTCAAAATCGAAATTACCAATCAAGCTACCAAAGGCCGGATGCATTTTGATTCGATGAAGGGCCACACGGACAACATCGAAATCGATCAAAATATGGTCATGGAAGTCACTGCCGGGCCGCAAACGATCATCCAAAAGATTCGTTCTCGCACTAACGGCACGTTTTCGGTCAAATAGTAGGGTAAAATTGACGATGGTCGGCAAGAGCCGGCCCTGCCTTCAGAAGCTTCCATGTTCGATCCCCCGCGAAATTTTCGCGAGGGATTTTTTTACGACTTCGACCAGCCCACAACACTACATCGCGGTGGAAATCCGATATGATAGATTGCATAACAAATCGGAGTTTGCACCTGCAACCATCTTGAATGAGAAGATTATGAGATTCGATCCTTTACTTGCACAAGACATTTCGCCTGGCGCATTGGTGGGTATCATCATTGCGGTTGTCCTGTTGTTCATCCTGTTCGTCATTGGAATTGTGTTCCTTTCCTTCTTCCGTTGGTGGATTCAGGCGTTCTTCACCAAGGCGAATGTTTCGTTGGGTGAATTGATCGGGATGTCATTCCGAAAGGTAAAAGCCGGCGTCATCGTGCCCAGCAAAATTATGGCCGTTCAAGCCGGGCTGGACGATCCTGAGATGACGACCAAAGCACTTGAGGCTCACTATCTGGCCGGTGGAAACGTTGAGACTGTTGTCCGCGCCTTGATCGCCGCCAACAAAGCGAAAACGATCAAGCTCAGCTATCGGGAGGCCACGGCGATTGATCTTGCCGGTCGAAACGTGTTGGAAGCCGTTCAGACCAGCGTCTACCCGCGCGTGATTGATTGTCCAGAACGAGGGTCGGCGCGCCGGTCGTTGGACGCGGTTGCCAAAGACGGAATTCAGTTGAAAGTTCGTGCTCGGGTGACGGTCCGGTCTAACCTTCAACAACTGATCGGTGGAGCAACCGAAGAAACCATCATCGCGCGTGTCGGCGAAGGTATCGTCAGCGCCATCGGTTCGGCGGAGAAGCACAACGTTGTGCTGGAGAATCCTGACATGATCTCCAAAGCCGTTTTGGCCAGGCGTCTGGATTCACAAACGGCATTCGAAATCGTTTCCATTGACATCGCGGACATCGATGTTGGCGAGAACATTGG
>CALDEW010000156.1 GCA_937942355.1 uncultured Pirellulaceae bacterium
CCGAAATGTCTTTTGCCGGACGAACATCCACGATCGGCATCTTCCAATTGCGCGACTGTTTCACCGGGGCAGCACGAAATCGAAATTTATCGTGGTAAGCATCTGATGAAAGTATCCGATCTGAGATGCCTTGATCGGCCAATTCGATCCAGCAACTTAATCGTGATTGCATAGCACCGCCACGCAAAGCACTAAGGGAATAATCGCCGCGCGCCTGCGCGGCGGTAGATTGAGCGCATGTCGTTATAAGAACGAGGACGCATACGATACCGATCGAAGATCGAATCATTATGAGCTCCAAAATATGGTTGTCGCGTCCATGCGAGTGATTTCTTATTGATGCGCCGTTTTACTATTACAATTTCGACGCCGTTGTTAGTACATCGGGATTGCGAAATATGAACCTTTTGCAGAAGAGTTGCGGATCAGCTAATTCCTTCGGGTGGCGATTGCCCTGTACCCGTTTTTCCAATTTTGCCGCCGCCGTAGGAATTCCCACTGGTGATTCCCAGCGAACTGTTTTGAATTTTGGCCGTAAAACGATATAACAAACTTGAGTTTCCTTGCGATTTACTAACGGACGATATTCAATAGACCAATGAAATCACAGCTCTTTTTCTTCTTTTGTGCGGCAACGATCGGCGGCGCGGTCGCTTTAGCCACTCTCGGACAATTTTTCGATTCGCCAGCGAGCGCCTTTCAGCGGCCTTTTGCCGGACGCGCCGAAGCGGCGGTCCAAGGGGAACCTGCGATCGTGGAAATTCGGACATCGCAACGGCCTAATCGTGTTTTTAGTTCCGAGGAACAGACGAACATTAGCGTCTACGAGGAAACCAAACGCAGCGTCGTCAACATTGATACCAGTACCGTTGTGAACTTGAGGTGGCTGGGGCGCAGCGAAGAAAAGACCGGATCTGGTTCCGGCTGGGTCCTTGATAAGACGGGCCACATCGTGACCAACTATCACGTCGTCGCAGGTTCGGACATCGTGACGGTTACCTTTGGCGAAGGGGAGGCGGTGCCTGCGGAGGTGATTGGCACCAGTGCACAGAATGACATCGCCGTGCTCAAAGTCAACGTCGATCCGCAGCGTTTGTTTCCCGTGACGATCGGAGATTCGAAATCGCTGCGCGTGGGACAGAAAATTTTCGCCATTGGAAACCCGTTTGGTTTGGAACGTACGATGACCGTTGGTATCGTTTCGAGCCTCGACCGATCCATAAAATCAAAAGGTGGTCAGCCGATGAGAAACCTTGTGCAGATTGATGCGGCGCTTAATCAGGGTAACTCGGGTGGACCTTTGCTGGACAGCCAAGGTGATTTGGTTGGGATGAATACGGCGATCGCTTCGTTGACAGGCGAAAACACCGGCGTTGGGTTTGCGGTTCCCGCGAAAACGATTCTGCGCGTCGTGCCTCAATTGATCGAGTATGGCCGGTTTCGAAGCGCCTGGTTGGGGGTGGATTATTTTTGGAAGTCCGATCAAGGCATCGGCATTGCAAAGGTTGCTCGAGGCGGTCCCGCAGATAAGGCTGGCTTGCAGGGGCTCCAAGCGGAGCGGCAGATCGTGCAGTTTGGAAACGGACAGACCGCGATCGTACCAAAATGGAATAAGGAGTCCGCGGACATCATTTTGCAAGTCGACCAGACGAAGATTGAATCGCTGGATGATTTCCAGGCGGTCGTGGAGAGTAAGGATCCGGGTGATTCGGTCGATTTGATCATTCTGCGCGGTGGTCAGACTCGGTCGTTGACCATAACATTAGGCGAAGAGCGCTAGTGCAGCGTTACGACTTAATGTTGGGGTAGTGGATAAGGCCACGAATCCTGCGGCTGCATTAAACGATGCACGAAAGGGTAAATCAAAGGCTGTAACAAATGCTATATCAAAGGCTGTAACAAGGGGTAAAGGAGAGGCGGGACTCGTTGCCTCATCCACTACCTCCAGCCCTAAATCTAAGTTGGAACACAGCGCTATTAAGGGAGATCGTTGGTAGGATCCCCCGATTGTCCGCGCACCCTCATTTTTCAGAAACTCCTATGGCTAAGTTTTGTGTGATCATCGCGGCGGCGGGAAAGAGTAGTCGCTTTAAAGACTTGCACTTCAAAAAGCCTTTCGCCATTCTTAACGGAAAAGCCGTTTGGCTGTATTCGGCCGAGCTATTTCTTAAACGCAGCGACGTCAAACAAGTCGTGGTGGTCTTGGCCAAAGAAGACCAAGAAGAATTCGCTGCGAAATTCGGGGCCAACATCGCCATTCACGGCATCGACATCGCGTCGGGCGGCGCTGAACGTTCGGACTCGGTACAGAACGCATTGGCTAAGGTCCGAGACGACATCGATTACGTCGCGATACATGATGCAGCGCGGCCGTGCATTGACGAAATTCTTGTTAACGGCGTGTTTGATGCGGCGGTGGAGCATGGGGCCGCAATTCCGACGATTCCCGTTTTCAGTACGCTCAAGAAATCGCTCGACGGGAAGACGATTGATGAAACCCTTGATCGTTCCCATCTGTATCTGGCGCAGACGCCGCAAGTGTTCGCCAAAGATACGTTGGAAGACATGTACGCGCGTCGGGGCGACCTGCAACCGACCGACGAAGCTCAATTGGCGGAAACATTAGGGCACAAGGTTGCGATGGTGGAAGGTTCTCATCTGAATATCAAAATCACCAAACGCGCTGATTTGGATCTGGCCAAAACATTTTTGGCGGCGCTGCCTAAGCCTCGTTTCGACGCGCCACCGCATCCGTTTTCTGATGGCGATAGTTTGTGGCGATAGAGGACGGCGGCAATGTGCTCGACCTCTTTGGGTGCTACTCAGGGCAGACCAGGACTTTTAGGTATGGCTGCTCTGCCGCCTTGAGTTTTGCGAACCAATCACCTGCGTCGTCGATGTTGACTTGGGCTGTAATCAAGGGCCGCACTTGAATGTGCCCGTCGGCGATCGCGGTCAGCGCTTCTGGGTATTCGCCGCTGATGGCGCAGCTGCCAAACAAGGTCAGTTCGCGCGTGACGACTTTCTGCAGAGGCATCGTTACCTCGGGAGAAAGGTTGCCAACCAACGTGACGGAAGCTCCCTTGCGGACGCAATAAATCGCCATGTTGACCGTGACACTGGCGCCTACCACTTCGAAAGCGTGATCGGCCCCGCCGCTTGTGAGATCCACGGTCGATTTGACTGCATCAGACTGTTTCGAGTTAAACGTTTCGGTCGCGCCGAGCTGCTTGGCCAATGCTAATCGGCTGTCGTCGAGATCAAACGCGATGATCTGAGAACAACCTCTCCATTTGAGCGCTTGGATAATCAACAGCCCGATCAAGCCTGAACCGATGACGACGGCGGTATCACCTTGTTTCACCTTGGAACGATTCACCGCATGAACGGCTACGCCAACCGGTTCGGCGAAGGCGGCTTCTTCGAAAGAGAGCCCCTCTGGCAGCCGGTGACAGATGTGAGCAGGGCACGCGACGTGTTCGGAAAAAGCACCGTCGCGATGGAATTCGCCGCACGAAACGCCCATCACCTGGCGATTATCACAGAGGTTTACTCGACCCTGGTTACAGTAGTCGCAGTCGTTGCAGAACACGGTCGAATCAAACGTGACGCGATCACCAACGCTAAGATTGTCGACGTCAGCACCGACTTGCTCGATGACGCCACTGGCTTCGTGCCCCATGACGACAGGCGGGATACGTCGGCCGCTGCTGCCGTCCATGCCGTGGATGTCGCTGCCGCAAATTCCGCACGCTTTGACCTTGATCAGTACTTCAGAAGCAGAGATTTCGGGAAGCGGCTTATCGACGACCTTGAATGCGGATGGTCCAACGAGTTCCAGAGCTTTCATCAGGAGCGCCTAACGTAAAAAGGGCATGGTGGATTTGCATCAACTTTGGATAGCGGAGTGACTTATCTTACTAAGCCGACCGCTATCTTCAACAGGTGCCAAAATACTTGTACTCCCATTGGCAAGCTGGTCTTCGAAGCACCTTTAGTGCGATCGACAAACGTGATTGGCAATTCGAGCATCTTAACGCCTTGGCGGTGTAGTCTCCATAGGATCTCTTCCAGATAAGCGTAGCCGCCAGCTTGAATTCGATCGACTTCGATTGTTTCCAATGCCGCGCGGCGATAAACGCGAAACGCTCCGCTGTTGTCGTGAGTTGGCAGTCGTAGAAAAAGACGCGCAAATCCATTCACCAGCCGGGAAGACAGATGCCGGAAAAAGGGCCAGCCCTCAATGGCACCTCCCTCAACGTAGCGACTTCCAATGGCAATGCCGATGTCGTGGTTGGCTTCTTCGAGCATGGTGTCGACCATCTTACACAGGCTCGCCGGGGCGTGACTGAAGTCGGCGTCCATTGTTGCGATGAGATCGAAATCACGATCTAGGGCGAAGCGAAAACCCTCCACCGTGGCGGATCCTAATCCAAGCTTCCCCGCACGATGGATGCACTGAAAAGAGGCGTCCTTTGCTTCGCGCTCCCGACACCAGGTCCCTGTTCCGTCGGGCGAGTTGTCATCGATGACCAGTATTTGCATATCGGGGATTAACCCCTGCAATTGCTCGACCAGGCCCGGAAGGTTTTCCTGTTCGTTATAGGTCGCAATGATCGTGAGCAGGCGACTGTCTGGCGGTTGCGGAGAGTCTGACAAGTGCGGAATTCTTACCGGTTAAGGAAGGGAAATCGGGAATATGCGTTGTTCGTTGTCGGCTACAAGCCGCATCGTCGTGGGGTTGTTAAACGTGCGCGACTATCAGGCAGAGGCGTCTGGAATTCGATTAATCGGGTAAACAAATCCTTAAATCACTGGAAAGAACGCTCCCCATCAATCACACTCTAGCATGCTTTTCTGCGTCCAAGATTCTCGACTCAAGAGAAACTCGACACACTATTAAATCGGCAACATAAGAATTCGACCAAGCAAAGCAACATGATGTACGACAACGTGCGTGGCCGTAAAGCGGCTAATCCAATATCTCGTTTAATTCTCTGCCTCATCACCATGGTGATGATGGTAGGGCAAAATGTATCCACCGCATCTGCCCAGTCAACGGTGGATCTTCAAAATGCCGTCTATCGCATGAATGCTTGGCTTGCGGGAAGCAAATATGCCGAGGGTTGGCGGAAGTACCTCCATCTCAATTTATTGGACGCGCAAGCGGCGATGGGAGATCAAGCGGATCTGGCAACGTTGCAAAAGATCCACAGACGCTTTGACGGCAACGTCGAAGGATTGGATGCGGTTGAATTTAATGACGTGCGAATGGGTATCGAGCGACAGATAGCCGCGCTAAATAATGTGGCCGCAGTTGATCTTGATTGGATGGTGAGCCAGCTCGCCAATCAGTACCGACCGATCACCATTGCCGATCTGGAACGGGCGCGTGATGAAGCGGTGTACGAACTGCGGCTGTTGAAGAAATACTATCGGAAAACGTTGAGCAGTCGCAAACGCGCCAACCTCTTTTACGATCTTCAGCTGGACGAACAAATTGAAGCATTGAGCGCGTTGGAGTTCGAGTTGCCGCCCGCGATTTCGGTCGGAAAAACAAACGCTCAGATTCGCGATGAACGAAAAATGTTACAAGAGGTCGAAGAAGAGATCGATGCGATGCCCGATAGCGGCGACGCAGACGATGACCAAGGGCCGGTTCCGGATGATTCTTTGGTGCTTCCGCCGGAACCTGACACGGGGGAAGCTTCGCTCAAGGAACTCGAAGAGAAGAAGCGCCGCATAGAAAAACGCATCGACGAACTCAAAGAAATGCGTTTAGGATTAGCCGAGAAAGATCGCGACCGCGTCGAAACCCGAAGGGCAGTTCTGCGTCGTTTGGCTAAGTTCAATTCAGGCTACAAAACTGTCGCCGAAAAACGTTTCGATCCCTACTTTCTGTCGACAGCGTTGGTCGCCGAGCGGTTTAATTTTTTGTACTTTTACGGCACCGATGACAACCTCCAGGAAGAATATCTGAGACGTGTTAAGGCGTTGCAAGAGACGCTTGCTTCTTCCCGTGACATGTCGGATCGAAAATCGCACGCGGAGCTCGGTAAACTGATTCAGTGGTTTGAGAGTGCGAATCAGCTGCCCCATTTGGTTTCCGCAGTGCGGGCTCGTTTTTCGAATCCCAACACCTATTTTTCCGTTTCCTCCAACATGATCAATCAGATCGCCGGGCAGGATGTTTCTCAACGCCAACGCGTTAAACAGACTATTTTCGGCCGCATTGTTCGTGGTGTCGCCAACGTCAACGGAAACGTTCGAGTCCAATTAAATCCTGACCCTTACCAGGCTAATGTCACGATCCAATTGATCGGTTCGATCACTTCGCAGACGTACACTCGAGAACGAAAGTTTCGAATCGATGTCTCTGCCAGTGGTAGTTACAGCGGGCGGCGGAACGTATTTGCGAACGTGGGTGGATTCTACGCAGATCTCGCTGAAATAAACGCGTGTATCTATTCGAGCTTCGGCGGCATCAATTCCAATATTGGACTGGTGCAAAAACTGGCCAGGAAGAGCTTTGCTAAGACTAAATCGAAGGCTGACGCTGAGTCTTCACGCCGCACGCGCGGAGAGATCGAAGAGATGTTCGTACAGCAAACCGATGAGGCGTTGGCTGCGGGGCGCGAGCAATTCAACAAGCTTCAGGAAAAAATGATTGACAAGCAATCGTTGGTACCTGCGGCGTATTGGCGAACTTACGGTGATCGTGTTGAGATTGTCGCGACCAAACAGAACCAGGGCAGCCTTGCCGCTGCAAAACCGGCGATGAGCTACGGGCCAAGTCGCGATGTGCAGGCGAAGATTCATGAAACGATGTTGTCGAATTATCTGGACCCGATTTTCGCGGGAAAGACGTTCACCAACAAAGAACTTGAAGAAGAGGCGGTCAAGCGATTCAATCTCGAACCCGCGGCGGCAGATGCCCAGAACGAAGGTGAGGCCGACGATGATGCGGAGGCTGAAGAAGAGTTTAGTATTACTTTCTCGCGCGTGAGGCCTATTCAGTTTGAGTTTGATAACAATCGGCTGGCGATTACGGCAACTGGCGTCCGGTTCGCTCAAGGGGGCAAGGCAATCCGCGCTGGTTTGCGGTTTCGTGTGCAGTTTAAGTTCGAGAACGTTAACGGGCAGTTAGAACTGCGTCGGGATGGTCCGGCTGAGATTGACTACCTGGACCCGGATAAGAAGGATGCGAAATTGGTCGCGTTCCGTTCCTTGATCGAAAAGAAGCTTAACGAAGGGTTGAGCGATGATGATGGATTGCCAATTCCGCCGAATTTGATTCCCGTTGATCAACTGGACAATGCGGAGCTGGCTGAGAAGCTTTTCTTGTCTCAACTGCGATTTGAAGATGGTTGGGCGTACATCGGGTGGGAATACGTATCGCAAGGATACCAGGCAATGCCTGTCGATGTGCCGGCGATCGTTTATGCTCCTGCGGAGTCTGAGCTGGAGATGGTCATTGAACCGACGAGTGTGATTGAGTTTGAATCAGAGGATGGGACGGCTGTTGAGGGGACTGTTATTGAGGGGCAGATCATTATTGAGTGATGCTTTGTCGAAGGGCTCGGGATGATTTTGAAATTAGAAATTAGAAATTAGAAATTAGAATTCTCGAATTCTCGAATCTCGAATCTCGAATCTCGAATCTCGAATTTTGAATTTTGAATTTTGAATTTTGAATTTTGAAATTTGAAATTTGGATC
>CALDEW010000157.1 GCA_937942355.1 uncultured Pirellulaceae bacterium
GAACCCACTAATTATTCTTTTAATCACATCTTGAAGAGGCATATTCCTCCAATTTTTAACACATATCTCTATCCTATTGCTTTCCGGCAAATATCTTGAATTCACACAGTCTTCGGTGAAGCTAATAGAAGGTCGCTCACAACCTTCTGGCCAATTCTTAATGCCGTGGCCCTGGAGTGCTAGGTAAAACAACGGAGGTATATTGGGAACATTGGAAGGAGGGACATTCGGCGGACGTTGCAATGTACCGTGTGGATCCATTCCTTCAGGCACGAAGTACCCGCGATACAAACTCATCCCATCCACATATTCCAGCGGATCACGGCTGATAAACTCACCGAGATTGGTATCGTAGTATCTTGCTCGGAAGTACATCAGGCCGGTTTCTTCTTCATGCCTCCGTGAAGTATATCCGTAGGGGTTTTTGTGGCTACTGACGTTTCGCTCGGTTGTCCCGTCGCCGGCATAAATCGTGCGTTTACCGAAGTGATCGTAGGAGTACCATTCTTGGACACTTCCACCAGTATTGTCGACCAAGGCCATTACGCTCCACTGTTGATTGCGCAGGACGGACAATTCCAAGGCTCCGGTGTCAATCAAAACCAACGAATCAATGGCTTGAGCATAGCCGAACTCCACCTCCGGTGAGGCGACCGCTTGTCCGGCAGCATATTCAGCAATGCAATTTGGACCGGCGTGTATGTAAAAGGTGGTTGATTCAGGGCCATCAGTAGAAGACTGCTTGAAAACCCGTTTGCCATCAACATCGTAGCCGTATACCACATCGTTTGGATTGGCGACCGACGCCGATTCCAACCTGCCTGCTTCATCCCAGCCAAGCCCGGTACCTGAGGCCATTTCTGTCATGTTGCCATCGTTATCAAAATTCTGATCTAACGATCCAATATGTTCCAGCTCGTGAAAGTTGGAGTACCCACGGGTGGAAGTTGTGCTGTTGAGGGTGAGGGCGGAGATGTTACCAATGTTACTGCGGGTGAACGAAACGTTTTTTCCCGTTTGGTTGTAACCGCATAAACCGGTCTTCAGCATCGTCGACTTGCGGACGGACAATGCCAAGAAGCGACGCGTTTGCATCGTAACCTCGGTCTTCAATCCTCGGTTTTCAATCTGAAAACGGCTCAGCGGTTCGGTAGCGGACGGGTTCTACGGACGCGACGCAAATTGCTCGGCGAATTGCATGATCCATGCATCAATTTTATTGTGGAAATCCTCTTTGTTGGCGTCCGGTAAATCGACAAAGTGATTCCAGTTGAACAGTTCCTTATCGCGAATCGTTCCCTTGCCCGCCACGTTAACGACGTTGTATTCGTTCTGTGGCCGAACCGTCATCTCGATCCGGCTGAAGAAGGATCCGGCGCGACCGTCGGCACCGCGGGTGATGTCATTTCGGTGAATGGCTCCACCCCAGCCGCGCGAACCGTAGATCGTTTCGAATTCGAAACCAGGAAAATGCGACGCCATTTTCTTTAGATGCGTTTCGATATAGTCCGAGAGGTCTAACCGGAAATCATTGTGCCGATTCCGAAGTTCTTCTGCGCTGAGCGACTGTTGACGTTGCTGATCGCGTTGGGCCGAACCTTTTTGTTGGCCACGTTGGATGGCTTGTTCCAGCCGTTTCTCAAAATCCATGTTCTATGATTCGCCATTCTTTTTTGGGTCGTCGGGCGTCTTCTTTTTAAACTGCAACAGATCCGAAAAGGATCGCATTGGGGCATCACCTTTGAGCATATCTTCGGTGATGGGAATTACTGGTTTCGGTTTTGCCGGCGGTCGACGAACGGTCTTTTTTCGTTCGAATTTTGGCCGCGCGTGGGCAGGTCTTCCGTCACTGTTAGGCTTTTTACCGCGACGTCCTGATTCACTTCGACGTCGCCCGCGACCGGTTTCTTTCTTCGTGCCCGGTCGAATCGCTGTCAGTTTTACTCGGCGACGTTCCCCGTCGATTTCCGAAACCCAAACTTTCATCACATCGCCGACCGCATAGACCACCTGTGGGTCACTAATGTAGCGCGTTGACAACTGGCTGACGTGGACCAAGCAACTTTCGCCCAATCCGATGTCAACAAAAACACCAAAATCGACCACGTTGACCACTTGAGCATCCAACTGCATCTCGGGTTTAAGATCGTCGGCTTTGAGAATGCCGCGGCGCGAGATGGGTTTGCTGATTTTGTCTCGAGGATCCCATAGCGGTTTCTTGATCGCGCGGACAAGGTCCGTCATCAACATCTTTCCGATTTGTTTTTCAGCGGCGATGGCGTCCAGGTCCAGCGCCGTGATACGGTCGATGATTTCTTTGCGTTTGGTGTGTTTGGAAGTATCGGTGGCATCGGCAGTCGAAGCCTCGACAGGCGTTTGGGTTTTTTCAGGCTCTGGCGCGGCCGCGGCAACTGTTTCGGCGGGCGGCGTTTCCTCCACCGAGTTTTCAGCGGCGCTCGAATCAGCCGAAGAAGGCGCCTCGGTTGCTGCCGCAGGGGCTGGCGGAGTCATTGCAGGTTCGGTCGGCTTTGCTGGTTTCCGAGACGCGAATAATTCGGCGGGCGTGGAATCGGCGCGGCGGATGATGTCTTCGGCGATCTCGTAGCTTTCAGGGTGGATGGAAGTCGAATCCAATGGGTTGTCGCCGTCGCGCACGCGCAGGAAACCGGCCGCCTGAACGAAGGTCGCGTCGCCAAGTCCGCTGACTTCTTTCAGCTGTTGGCGATTTTTGATTCCTCCGTTCTCCTTGCAGTGCTCATAGACACGCCGCGCAGTCAACGCATTCATGCCCGAAACGAACTTCAGCAGCGAAGGACTGGCATTGTTTACGTCGACCCCAACGCGGTTGACGCAGAACTGCACGACTTCATCAAGTGATTCCGAGAGATGTTTTGCTTTAATATCGTGTTGATACATGCCTACGCCGATATTTGCAGGGCTGATTTTTACCAATTCGCTGATTGGGTTTTGCAAACGGCGTCCTATTGAAATCGCACTGCGTACCGCGGGCGTGTGGTCGGGTAATTCCTCGCGTCCTACCTCGCTGGTGGAGTAGATGCTGGTGCCGGCTTCGTTGACAATTACATAACGCACGGGGTGGTCGGCCAACGAATCGGAGATCGCATCGGACACCAATTGTTCCGTCTCGCGGCAACCCACTCCGTTACCGATGGCGATCATGTCGACGTTGTGTTCCTTGACCAACGTCGCAACTTTTTCGCAGCTCTCTTTGCGGCGATCCTTGTTGCCGACCACGAACAGGTGGCTGGAGGCGATGAATTGGCCTTGGATGTCAAGGATTGCGACCGAGCAACCGCTTTTGAAGCCGGGATCAATCGCCATCACTCGGCGTCCTCGCAGCGGTGGTGTCAGCAGAAGATTTTTCAGGTTCGAGGCGAAAACGCTGACCGCGTGTTTCTCAGCGTTCTCATTCAGCTCTCGCCTAATTTCGCGTTCCAAGCTGGGGATGACTAACCGGGTAAGGGCGTCCTGAACGCACTTCTGCAGAAAAGGTTTGAAGGGATGGTCCTCGCGAACCAGATGTTCCATCGCCGTCTCGGTAACTTTTTGTTCGTCGTAGGCGATTTTTACCTTGAGCCGATTGCTTCGTTCGCCTCGGTTGATGGCCAGAACTTGGTGATGCGGCAGCGCCTTGAGTTTCTGTTTAAAGTCGTAGTAGTCCTTGAATGCCGTGTCGGTTTTCTTCTTCTTTTTCTTTTTACGTTTCTTTTTCGCGGCGGGTTTGGTTGGCGACGCGTCGGCAACGGGTTTGTCAGGACTCGGCTTGGCCTCAGCAGCGGGCTTGGCCTTATCGACTGGCTCGGCCTTATCGGTCGGATCTGGTGAACTCGTTGCGGTTTCAGCAGTTGCGTCAGCGCTTTTTTCAGGGGCATCGGCAACGACTTGTGAATCAGCTGCGGGATCGGCAACCACTTTGGGCGGTTGTTTTGCGGGTTCGACCGGCTTCAGTGTTTCCTTTTCGGCTGCAGCATCTGAATTTGGCGTGCTGGAGGAATCCTTTTCTCCGGCAGACATTTTGTGCGTCGTTTTATCGACTTTGGTGGTGGACGCTTCGCTGGCCTCCATCGGCGGATTATCAGTTTTGGGCTCGGCCAGAGATTCGCCGATTGGCGGAGTTGGAGGTGTGGACGTTTCTGATGTCGCGTCGTTCGATTTGACAGTGTCCGCATTTGGGACAGTGTCCGCATTGGGGGAAGGGGCGTCAGTCGTTGCAGTTGCGGTTGCGGTCGTTTCGGTTGCGGTCGTTGCGGTTGCGGTCGGCGCGGCTGCATCCGCGGTGGTTGGCGCTGAGGCGGTTGATTGGGCCTTTGCTGTTTCGTCAGTTTTCGGTTTCTCCGCCGCCGGTTTACCAGAAGCCTTCTTTTGTTTTGGCTTGGCTGATGCTTGGGGCTGCGTGGGCGTCGCAGATTGCGATGCAAGCGCACCTGTTTCCCATAAGATCTTTCGCAGCTTGCTTCTGAGTTCGGTATCTTCGCTGAATTTTTCTGCCAGCAGATCGCCGACGCCTTTGATGACTTCGTCGACCGTTGTCAGTCCTTTGTCGACTCGCACGTATTCGGTAGCGCGAGTCGACATGTCAACGTCGGGTGTGGTGCCGGCGAAAATTTCTTCTGCTAAGGGCTCGAGTCCCTGCTGCCGCGCTGTCTGGGCACGAGATTGTTTTTTGGCCTTGAAGGGATGGTAAAGGTCTTCCAAGCGCCGCGATGTTTGCGCTTTTTCGATCTCCTTGGCAAGATCATCGGTCAGCTTCGACTGAGACTCGATGGACTTAAGTACGAAAGCTTTGCGTTCGGCCAAGGACCTTAAACTGGCAACACGTTGCTTGATTGCCAGAAGCTGTTCTTCGTTGAGCCCGCCGGTGAGGTCTTTACGAAATCGAGTGATGAAGGGAATCGTATTGCCTTCGTCCAGCAACTGAACCGATCGTTCTATCTTTTCAGGAGGCAGGCGAAGGTCACGAGCGACAACAGCTAGGTCAATGTTCATGGAATCGTCTTCCAGAAGGTTGGCAGTCTGGTTTCTGTTGAACCAGATAATAATGAAAAGGGGAGTGCCCCATTTTGCTTTCCGGTGAAAACGGAGAGTGGAATTTTATCACGGCCACCAGCAACGGTGAAGCGGTTAAAGATGTGTTTGATTGCCAGGCTTTGGCAGGAAAACAGCGGTTGAGACCTGTTTTGAACCATGTGGAAGCAAAACATGCGAAGCTGCACTGGTTGTTAACTCACATTTATCAGCGATAACGACCTAAGTTGCCGTTTCCACCCACGTTTTTTAGACGGTTTGTTGAGTCAAACGTATAAGAAAAACTAACCGTTCACGGAATTTAGACGAAAAAGCTTGGTGCTTCTGCGCGGTTCAGCTTTGCGTTGATTGATTTTAGCAAGAAATCGAAGAAGTTCTTGTTCTGCTTTTTGCAGGTCGCGATTGCCGTCCACATGTGCTCGTTGTAGCGCTGGCCCGCTTCGCTTCGCGTGCCTTGGGTGATCCGACGGTCAATCACCACGTGGCGAATCTGTTGCTCGCTGTGGTTGTTGGTTGGCTCGACGCCAGTGGCCTCGGTGAAGCGGAAATAATCCTGCGACATGTCGTAAGTGCTGCCGTCGGTCACATCTACCACCGCGAACCGCGCA
>CALDEW010000158.1 GCA_937942355.1 uncultured Pirellulaceae bacterium
GTTGCGGCAGGATCTGCCGACTTAGTTTGGGATTGTCAACCGAACCGTCAACGCTGATCCACATGATGCGTTGGCTGCCGGCATGATAAAGCTCACTCAGGACAGGAATGTGAAATCTATTGCGGCCGACGATCGAATAAAAATTTAGCGCAAGATCTTGCTCTAAATTCATTCGCCCGTTGCCGATCAACGAGATAGCATCGCCCATCAATTCAATCCGCTGAAAATCAATTTCATCGCCGCTAATCGAAAAATTAACGTTGCTTGAATCGAAAGCGGTTGGATCGGTTCGACCAACGTTGAGCAACTTCAACAGCGTCAGCATTTTTGGCAATTCGTAAATTCGCGCGTCGCGCAATTGCACCGTTCCGTCGCCTTTGTAAGAGTCCAAGCTTGCGTAATCGCCACCCATTCGCATCGCGATAAAACCACGGCCTTGTACGTCTTCGACACCGGGTGCGAAGTCTGCTGCGGCTTCTCGAATATCGCCATCGGCAATGGTGCTTTGAACATAGAAACGGCCCCTTTCGTCGTTTGCCATCTGGGCGTCAAAACGCGCGATGCCGCCGTAAATCTCACCACTGAGGGAACGCTTATTATTGGTGTTGGTTAAAGGGGATGAATTATTGGCCGCCGACGCCGCGTCCGCAGGATCGGCCAAGACTCCTGCCGAAACACGATCGTTGTCCATCCAAATCGGCCCTCGCACATTCGTGATTTGAGCTTCGTAGATGGTCATCGAATCTAAATTAACTTCACCGCGACATTCGGCGCGTTTGCCATCGTAAGTGCCGACCAAATTCACTTCACCAAATACATTGTCAATTGGCAGCCCCACCAGCATCTGCGCGTTGTTCATGGCGAAGTTTAGATCCCAAGCCATCGTTGGATCCGACGCCATATAACCTGGCACTCCCCGATAGCCCAATTTTTGCTGGTGGTTGTTTATCAAAGGCGCAGTCGTGCTTTCTAGGAAACCGGCAATGGTGAGTTCACCATTAACATTCATCAGGCCCTTATATTTCATCTGACGAACCGGAGGAGCGAGTTGCGTTGGCAATGCGACCAGCAAATCGTCGTCGACCTTGACGGACGTGGCCAGCAAATCTTGCAGCTTCACCATCCAGGACTGGTCCGAATAGTTGCCTTCGCCCTTACAAGACAAATTTGTACGGCCGTGCTTTCCCGAGACACCCGAAACCAAAATTTGCCCGTTGCCGATCTTTATATTGCCCATCATTTGTCTGATCTCATAGGGAAACCAGGTAGGGAAGATTGAAACGTTGCTGGCCAGTTCTTGCGGGCGGTGTTTAAGATCGGCTTCCACAACTACGTTGGTGTTGGTGTGGCCGATAGGCATTGTCATGCCCACTTTGACTAATCCGATGGTGCCTTGAGGGCGAAAACCAGCCCAAATCTCCTGCAGGTCGAGCGACAACGCCGTCTGCAATTGATCATCCATCGCTACGTTTTCGCAGATGAAGCGGCTGTCTAATCCAACGCGCGGATTCCACTTCCCATTACAAATGACCGTCGCGCTGCCATTTTTTCCGGTTAAGTTCTCAAAATCGAAATCGAGATTCCGTGCCTTAATCAACCCGGTGATGTCACCAATGGGATAAGCAAAACTATTGTGACGAATCGCGACGCCCTTGAGCTCTACATCGAAGAACTTATCGACAGCGCCGCGGGGCACGTGCTTCATAATTTTTCCCACACCACCGACTCGTCCGATCGGGTTGAAAGGACGAACGGCGCGCGAAAAAGATGGGATCGCGTCAATCGCAACCAGCATCTTTTCGTCGATGGGCAAACTACCGTCGACACGCAAATTGATGTCGTAGGTCGCGTCGGGTCCGGGATTGACGATCGTTCCATTGATCGTCATCGGCTCGGGCGTCGCATTGGACCTAATATTCAACTTCATTGTGTCACCGAACCAATCGACCGTGCCAGAACAGCGGTCGACTCGATAGGGGAACCGGATAAATTTAAACGCCATGTCGCGTAAATCACCGTGAATCTCACGCTTTAACTGGGTGCCATCATGCTGCAGATTAAAGGTCACATCACACTCGCCCTCGGGGGAGAAGTCTCGGCAAAATCTGTCGCAACCTTGGGAAAGAAGTTTGGACATTCGTTCGGCGTAATGAAAATCGAGATGAGTGACTTTTCCAAATGCTCTCCAATTCTGTCGTTGGAGTAGTCCCGTCTGCTGATAATTGACCTCGAAGTCGCCTTCGCCCATCCGCCCACGAAACTGCTTTAGATTCACCTGATCGTTTGAGACCAGAAACTGGGCACTGCCGCGCGTGATCGGAACAGGTGATCGAAGATCATCGACGGCCAATCGGTCGACCGACCCGACCAACATAAATTTGGGCATCTCTCCGTTGAGACTTCCTTGAATACGCGCTTGGAGGTCGACTTCTCCAGTGAGAGCTTTGACGGTATTGAGTTGCTGCGAAACTATTTTCGGCAATAGGGCAAACAGGGCGGGGGAGAGGTGAATTTTCTGCGCTGTGGTGTCGACGTCAAATGATCTTGATTGAGCGTCGTAAAAAATGGCGATGTCGATTAATCCGATTTCCGTACCGACGCAGCGCAGCGTAACTTTGGTCACTCGGCGGCCTTGGTTTAGCATCGGTTCAAGTTGAATCTGCACATCAGTCAACCGGTGACTTAGCGGTGGATTCTTTGTTTTGTCGACGATTCGAATTTCTGAATCGTGGATGCGGACCGGTAGTGGCGGCGAATCAGGATTCGGGCGGAAAGCGTCAATAAACTGCGCCAGTTGCCACTGACCGTCGACGTCGCGGACGACGTTCAGCTTTGCGCGGCGAATGTCCAACGCCAACGGTACGCACTTGCCCATCACCATGTCAGTCATGCACACCGGCGAGTGAACGAACGCGTCGTAGAGTTCGGCGATTGGTTCGCCTCTGATCCCGCCGTGGGTCAACGACTCGAAACGTTGGTTGATGTGATCAAGGAGCCCAGGTTGAGCGTTTGGATCGGGTGTTGGTCTGCGATTGAATGAGACACCAAATTTCAGATTGTTCAACAGAATGCCTTCGCCCTCGATCAAGCGCGCTTGGCCGACGGTGGCGTGCAAACCGTGCAGCGTTAAATGCTGATTGACTTTCTCTTGAACTCGGTCGGCGAGTTGGCCCGAAAACTCAGTTCGAAAATAGAACCAGGCCGCCGCGGCAATCAAAGCCAAGAAGAGCAACAGTTTGATCATCCCTCCGAAAAAGCGCACCAAGCCGCTCGGTCGAGCCGTTCGGTTGATGGGTCTGCTTTGGCGAAATTGCATTCTTAGAGGCGCGAGAGGGAGCTTGAGAAAAAGCGCCTGTGGGGCTCGCAAAGAACCGCCCAGGATCAGGGCATTTATTCATGCGAATACTAGAGATTTGTCGATTTTCACTAAAGATTGATTTGGCAAACGATTACCAATGGATTCCCTCAAACAAACGCATATTCACGCACGATACCGGGCAACGGATCACATACACGGCAAAAGAGGCAGAACACGCAAGACGCACAGGCTGCAAAAAAAGGGTGGGAAACGTTTCCATTTCCTACCCATGAGATTTCGGCATCAAATTTGATGAAACAGCGCTGCCTCTGAATGGCAACGGCGCGGCTTAATCTTCGAGCGTTTTGACTTTGTAGCCTCCGCGGCTTTTGAAGAATAATCCCAACCCGATGTAGCTGATCAACATGACGATTGGGAAAATACACATGTCCGCCAAAGCCCCTTGCACACTGGCTTCGCTAACTTCGGTCATCTTTGTTTTCACCTCAGTCGCTTTCTCTTCGCTCAAACCACTCAAAGCTTCCGTGACTTTATCGTCGCTGATCGCGTCGTACTGAATCACAGAGTAGATGTCTTTTTGTTCCAAGACCGACAGATTTCCGCCGTCAGCCAAAGCAGGTGCAGCAGCGATGATCTCTTCATTGGCTCCAACGGCTTCGATCGTTTTGGCGCTTTGTAGCATTCCAATGTACGGGAATCCCAAAACACCGACTCCCAGCATTCCGATTCCGCCAAGCGCGTTAAGCGTTAAGGCTCCACCGCGCGGCGTCTGTTCGCCAGCGACTCCCAGCATCGTTGGCCAGAAGAACGTTTTTCCTACCGCGTAAATCGTTGCCGCAGCAAAAACGACCATCCCTTGGGCGAAGGACAACCAATAGAGTCCAACGATGGCCAGCACGGAACTCATGATCAGCAAACCGATGGGGCTGATTCGATGAACGATCGGACCGGCAAAAAATCTGAGCACCATCATGATTGCGGAGGTGTAAACCAACACCAATCCGGCATCAAAGCCATTAACACTGGCGATACTCTTCATGATTTCTTCGATCCAACCATCGGTGCCGATTTCGGTCGTCGCCAACGGCACCATAATCAACGCCAACACAAACAACAACGGATTTCCAAGAGATCGTGTGTAAGCACCAAACGCAATCGCTACGATGGCCCCTCCGATTGCAAAAGCCGTCTCATTGCCTGGAAATGACTGAAACATCTGAAGTACGATCAGAAACATCACCAGCGCTGCACCGAGGAATCCAAATTCGGCCAGCATCTCGCGATAGCTAACACCTGACGCGACGCGCTCCTGCGCGGGAAATTCCTGCCCGATCAGCGAAAGAAAAAAGATGATCGCCGGTGGAACAATGATTGCAATTCGAATCCACCATGGAACGGCATAGAAACTTAGAGCAATCGTCAAGAGCCCCGCAATCACCAAACCTCCCGGCCAGCCCGCGTGCAGAATATTCAACCACTTTGTTTTGTTATCTTTAAACATGGTGGCCACAACTGGGTTGATATAGGCTTCTACGGTTCCGTTAGAAAGACCTAGAATCAAACTTCCCCAATAGAGCAGCTGGTACCCCATCTCCGGATCGCCATTGCCTCCATCGGAGATGAAAAAAGCAGCGGTTCCCATCGCTGACCAAACCAAGTACCCCAAGAAAGAGATAACCATCGCCGTTTTATAGCCGATCTTGTCGATGAATAGGCTGAAGGCAATGATACTGATCGCAAATGGCCAGATTCCCATCCCGGCCAGTTCACCGACTTGAACAGCATCGAGGCCAAATTCGTCCCCCCACTCTCCTAGCAGGAATAGTCGAGAGACGAATGCAAATGCGGTCGTAATCAGGGCGATAAAACAGCCCCAAAATAGTTTCTTGTTGGGTTGGGATTCGGCCATGAGTCTCTCTTTTGATCTTCGTAAAAGTGGTCGGTGAAAATTTCTGTTGTAATAGGCAGCCAGCGCGCAGAATCATCATCAGCGCTGATTCGGCAGCCAGCAATCAGAGTAGCCGGAAACGACTGCAAGTTCAAGCAAATAGCGGGTTTAAGTGGCTAAATACACCAGCTCTTGAGAGAATCAAAAACAACGCAAACCGCGCTACCGTTGAAGTTTCTCATATCGCGTGACGAAGTTCTCATTCGCGTAACTCCGAGGTGCTCCGTACGACAATGCGTGTCCCAACTGGTGCAGTGATCCAACAAAAACTAGGGACTAGGGTTTAGGTAGTGGATGAGGCCACGAATCCGGCCTCTCCTTGCCCCTTTGATTAAGGCTCAAGTGCATCGTTTAATGCAGCCGCAGGACTCGTGGCCTCATCCACTACCCCAAAATTTGGACGTAATGCTGCACTAAGGATCAGAACTCACGCGGGCCGACGAAGAATCAACCTCGAACCGAAGATTACCGGGGAGGTTTTCAATATAGGGTTCCGAAGAGGCTGAAGAAATCCTCTCAGCCAGCGCCTGCCAACGGTCGAACGTCATTTGGCTGACCGGCCAATCGTGCTGTCGCCAAGTACGAATCAAAATGGCGCGAACAAGGCTGCTTGGCAGAGAAGCCAGAGTTTGGGTGGGCAGAACAATACCGTCCGGCTGAGCCTGCGAGGGAAACTTTGCGAAGTAATCGTCAACCAGATGCGCTTCCAGCACGACAGCATCCCCAGCATGGTCGGCCAGTCTTGCGATGGCCTCCTCAACGGGAAGCCCGAAGTAGTTGTGAGCTGATTTCAGAATTTCATTGCGGATGAAGTTCCGGCTGTAATCGTTGGTTTCATTGGTCGCGTCAGTGCAATAAGGCTGATTCAGCTCGGCCAATGCCTTTAAAATTTGCTCTTTGGAAATCTTGAGCAAAGGACGCACAATCGTCAGCCAATCGTCGCGGCGGATTGACGGAATGCCTTTTAACCCGGCCAGCCCCGTGCCACGAAAGATTCGAAACAGAATCGTCTCGGCTTGATCACCGAGGTGGTGACCGGTGAAGAGATAGCGGGCGTCATTATCTTCGGCAATTTTCTTGAGGCAACCGTACCGCGCATCGCGCAGCAACTCCTCGGAGGCATTCTTTCGACCGTTCAGTAGCTGCGATAAATCCAACTGCGCCGAAGCGAATCCAACATTGAATTCGCTGGCCAGCCGTTTCACAAAATCTCTATCTGCCTTGGAATCATCGCCTCGGAGGGTATGGTCAACATGTCCCACAATAATATTGGAGGCATCAAACGTTTGATTCGCGTGGGCTATTTGGACCAACGCTCGAAACAAGGCCACACTGTCGGCGCCACCAGACACAGCCACCACCGCGCGGTGTTGCCGCCATAGTGTCGCAGGAACGACAGATTCACAGGCGTCGACAAGAGGTTTCAAGATTTGATTTTTGAGATTCATTGAGAATAAAACGCCGAAGATAGTTCGGCTCACCGCGCACCATAAAATTAGCGATACCAATTCCGCTTCGTCAGCATATTTGTCCGGCGGAGATCAATTGAATTGTTAGCCAGATTTTGGTAGCTTAAAGGAAAGCACTTCTTGTGCTCAAATTTGTTAAACAATTGACATGGTGACACAAATCAGTGGCAGCCACAGTCCGTTTGCATTAAGAACAAATCGTTTTCAGCTCTTAGATTCTATTGGAAGTCGCTGTCGCTTACATCATGTTGTTTTTTCTAACACTTTTGATCGTCGCTTGCCTGATGCAGTTTTCTGCCGGGAGTGTGCGGCGAAAGCTTCGCAGGTATTTTCGCATTGGATTTGCGAAATCTGTACGCGGGTTAGAGATTACACGTTTGATTGAGCCGGTGATTCATTGGCTCCGCTGCATCTTGCGGCTCTTTCGGGCATTGTTGCGCCTGTATTGGGAGGGACACTGCCCTCCCATGGTTGTCTTGGATTCCCCTCTGCGGTCGCTGCGGGGAGTGCGAAGGGTCGAGCCACCAAGATTGAAAATTGATCTGTCACATATCAGACGCGATGACTGGGTCCTGCTGAGCAAGTAAAACTAGCGATTTCGGAGATCATGGCGCGTACATTTGAGAGAACGCGTCTGCGGTTTCCAGCGGTTGTCAGTTAAAACTTGTAGATTGTCGTCACTCTAACAATAGGGAGCGACCCAATCATGACAACGGAATCTATCATCGGGTTCGTCGTGGGTATTGTATTGGCCGGGGGAAGTAGTATTTTCTACAACCTTATCTCCGGCGGCGGGGCAAAGACCAAGGCCAAGGCGATTCTGGATAACGCCCAGCGCGACGCTGAAAACAAAATCAAGGACGCCGACGTTGCGATCAAGGAACTTGAACTTTCGCGTCAATCCAAGTTCGATAAAAAGCAAAACAAAGCCCTCGAAGAAGTCCACCAGCGCGAACGAGCGTTAGACAAACGCGAAAATCAGCTCAATCAGCAAGGCGAAGATCTTAAAAAGCAAGAAACGTTTATCGAAACGTCTCAAAATCGGTTACGCGTTAAGTTAGAGCAGGTGGCTCAGACCGAGCAGGACATCGCAGAAGTGCTCGAGACCAAGCGTCGCAGACTGCACGAAGTAACGGGGCTGTCCAAGGAGGAAGCCACTTCGCGTTTGCTGAAATTGCTCGAAGATGACCTCGCCCATGAAGTGGGTGGACGCATTCTTGAACATGAGAAAAACCTCAAAGAGATCTGCGATGAAAAGGCGCGGGAAATGTTGATGATGACGACGCAACGTTTCGCCGCCAGCCACACCTCGGACTCCACAACATCGACCGTCGACATTCCCAATGATGACATGAAAGGCCGCATCATCGGCCGCGAGGGTCGTAACGTCCGCGCCTTTGAAAAAGCGGCCGGTGTCGACGTGATTATCGACGATACGCCCGGCGTGGTGATCGTCAGCGGCTTCGACCCGGTCCGCCGCGAAGTCGCTCGGATGGCGCTGGATCGGTTGATCACCGATGGTCGCATTCACCCTTCGCGCATCGAGGAAATCGTCCAAGAATGCCAAAAAGAGATTGACGCGGTGATCATTAAAAAGGGCAACGAAGCCGTTCAAGAGGTCAACGTGCAGGGCTTGAATAAACGCATCGTCGCGATGTTGGGCCGTCTACATTTCCGTACCAGTTACAGCCAAAACGTGCTTCGGCACAGCGTCGAAGTGGCGTTTTTGTCGGGGATGTTGGCCGAGATGATGGGCTTCGACGGAGATCTGGCCCGCCGTGCGGGACTGTTGCACGATATCGGAAAGGCCGCTGATCACGATCAAGAAGGCGGGCACCCAAAAATCGGTGCAGAATTTCTCAAACGTAACGGAGAAGGTAAAGAGGTTGTGCATGCCGCGCGAGGGCATCACGATGAAATCTTCGTGGAACATCCTTACACAGTCATCGTCGCAACCGGCGACGCCTGCAGTGCATCGCGCCCGGGGGCTCGCCGGGAATCTCTGGATCGTTACATCAAACGCATGGAGGAATTGGAAACGATCGCCAAAGAATTCCAAGGCGTTCGCCAAGCGTTCGCGGTTCAGGCGGGTCGCGAGGTCCGAGTGATTGCGAGTTCTAAAGATGCTGATGATAAGACTGCCGCAAAGATCTGCCGCGATATTGCGGAAGCTTATCAAGAACGTCTTTCCTATCCCGGCGAAATCAAAGTCGTCGTGATTCGCGAAACACGTTTTACTGAACTTGCTAAATAGTGTTCGAATTTCAGTTTTTCGAATTTCTTTAAACGCGACCTCAAAAAAGAATCCCCTAGGAATACAACGTGCGCATCTTATTCATCGGAGACATTGTCGGCAAACCGGGCGTTGAGATCGTCACGCGCGCGATTCCCGCCTATCGCCGTCAAGAGACGATCGACTTGGTGATCGTAAACGGGGAGAACGCCGAAAGCGGATCCGGCATCACGCCGTCGATTCACAAACGACTAATCCAAGCCGGCGTCGACTGTATCACCCTTGGCGATCATATCTATCGCAAGAAAGACATCATCCCCACCCTTGAGAACAAATCCAATATCCTCAAACCGGCGAACTTTCCTGCGGACGCTCCGGGCAAAACTTGGACGGTTGTGAAATCGGAAACGGGTAAGAAGGTCGCCGTTTTTTCTGCGATGGGACGGGTCTACATGCGTCCGGTGGACTGCCCGTTCACGGCAGTGGACAAAGTTTTGGAGGAAATTCCGGATGATGTCGTGATCCGATTCTGCGATTTCCACGCCGAAGCCACCAGCGATAAACAATTGATGGGCAGGCATCTGGACGGTCGCGTGTCTGCGGTCTGCGGCACTCACACACATGTGCCCACCGCCGACGAACAGATTTTGCCTGGCGGTACGGCCTATATTACCGACGTGGGGATGACGGGGCCGCATGAAAGTATTCTTGGTCGCAAGATTGACCGCGTGTTGCCGGCAACGATTTCCTTTCGCCCGCTTCCCTTTGATGTGGCGAAAAAAGATGTGCAGATCTCTGGCGTTGTCATTGAGGTGGACCCAAAGACGGGCAGAGCATCCAAGATTCAGCGGATCAAAATCAATGAAAAACAAGCCGACGTGCTTGAGATGGATGATGAAGAGTAGGCGAA
>CALDEW010000159.1 GCA_937942355.1 uncultured Pirellulaceae bacterium
GGCAATTTCCACTCGTTAACTCGTGACAGCAGCATCTACAATTTCGAGTTTAATTTCTTGCGTAATCATCCGAATCTTGGTTGGTTCAACGGGATGCTATGCAATACGGAGTCAATCATCGGCCTTCGTTACATTGATTTCGACGAATCACTGACCTATACATCAGGCAGCGACTCAGGCCTAGGACCAAGAACGGCATCGTTTAACTCGTCGGTTGAAAATTCATTGTTTGGTTTGCAAACCGGTGGGCGATCTGAGTTCAATATTTTCCGTCGCTTCAGCGGTTCATTCGGACTGAAGCTGGGTGCCTTCTACACCAGAGCTCGCGCCAATCGACGGATCTTTGGCGAGTTTGCTGATGGATCAGATTTTAATCCCAGCATTCAAAATGGCTCCACCAGCGTCAACGGATACAATTTCGGCAGCAGCGAATCTGACATTAGCTTCCTAGCGGAACTGGACCTTGGTCTGATCTATCAGCTGAGTCAATCGTCACGGCTACGCTTGGGCTACCGCCGAATGGGAGTTTCGGGGCTCGCCTTTGCCAGCAACAACATTCCCGACGACCTGGCCAACGTTGAGCAGTTGACCGAGACTGATGACAGTCAGAGTCTGAGGCTGCGAGGGATTTACTTCAGCTATGAACTGGCGTTTTAAGAGAAGATGCCTCAAGGCGTAAATTGACTGGGCGTCTGGTGACGATTGCTTTCTCCATGAAAAATGCCAAGCCGACGAAAGTTAGCTTGGGATGTGAGAGTGCAAAGATACGAATTCCGCACGCCGACCGGGAAGAAGTTTAAACCACAGAGATCACAGAGATACTGACCAACAAGTCTCTGTGTTCTCTGTGAACTCCGTGGTTAAAATCTTGCGTTGACGGGGCTGTTGATTTAGTAACCCAAATGAAAAAGCAACTGCGGGCATGCCTTCTGGTTCGCATCCGTACAACATACTCCATGAAGTTGTTCAACAAAAAGAAGACCGGCCACGTCGGAGGTGCATGGTTCACCGCTTCCGACGGTGAAGTCTTTTTCGTCTTCGACGGGGGTGGCGGCAGCGGCGGCTTACTCGTAATTTTGATGCTACTGGCGGAATTAGTTCTACGCTTGATCAGGTGGATACTTCGTTCAAAGCCCAGTCCAGATAGCTTAGAGTCTTATCAAGGCTTTGTTTATTGCCAAATCTACGACAACGACTTGCGCTTCTTTAAAACCTACCGCGGCACTTCACGCACGATCCTAAAACCAGCAGCGATCATTCGCCCGCTGGACACGCTGATAAGTTTCAGAACAATTACTACCACCCCGCCGAAGGTAGCATTGACGTTCTCAGACGGAGTTAAAATTGAACTCTTTGTTACTGAGGACGAGGCTGAGTTAGCAAAGTTTCGAGACATGGTGAACTCGAAGCAAACACAAGCTCATAAATAACACCAGCAAGACACAGATTCGTTTTCGTATTACAATAGAAATTTACGTCTACTACGCTCTTCAAATTTTCCAACAAACTTATGATTGCACCCAGTGGCATGACCAATGAACGCCTTGCAGAGTTAATCCATGGCGTGGCCTCGAAGATTGTTGAGGACCGGCTGGGATTCTGGAAATTTGAAATCGACAATTCATTCGTTTTTGTAATCACCGACAAACACCATAACCGGATGCGCATTATGTCCCCGGTTGTGGAACTGGCGGATGTCAGAGAAGGCGAATTGCAGACACTGCTTGAAGCAAACTTCGACCGCGCACTTGACGCGCGGTACTGTTTAAACACGGATGTCGTTTGGGCGGCGTTTCTTCACCCGTTGGTAGAACTCGGCGACCAACAGTTTTTGGACGCGCTTAATCAGGTCGTTACCCTCAAAAACAACTTCGGTTCAACTTTCTCCAGCAGTGACATCGTGTTTGGTGGGTAGAGAACGAGACCCGAAATAAGGTGCTGGCTTCATAACCCGAACGCGTAAGCGAGGGATTCAGCGGTTACTGATGATCCCTCGCTGACGCGTTCGGGTTGGGATGTTTTACTCACACCAAAAAAACGGCCCGTGGAAGAAATTTCCACGGGCCGTTTTGTTGGATACTTGCAGGTTCAAGGGTGGGCAGGACTCGTTGCCTCGCCCACTACGCCTAACCATTTCTTACTTGTTACGTTCTTCGCGCTCTTTGCGACGCTCTTCAACGATTTCCAATTGAACGTTCTTGGGCACCTGACGGTAACCGTTGACTTCCATGGAGAACGTTCCTTGACCTTGTGTCATACTGCGAAGGTCAGTCGCGTAACCGAATGTCTCGGAAAGAGGCACTTCACAAAGAATCGTAACGTTACCGTCGGCTTTGACGTCGGTACTTTCCATGATTCCGCGGCGTGAGGTCAGATCACCAACCACAGGCCCTTGGAACGCTTCGGGGACTTCGATTTCGACACGCATCACAGGCTCGAGAAGAATCGGCTTCGTCTTGGGCATGTATTCGCGGAACATACCACGAGCAGCGGTTTGGAACGCCATCTCGGAACTATCAACATCATGATAAGAACCGTCCTGAAGATGAGCCTTCAAGCCAACAACGGGGTACTCGGCCAAGACGCCTTTGACGATCTGCTGACGTAAACCTTTTTCCACAGCAGGAATGTACTGCTTGGGGATGCGACCGCTGACGATGGATTCTTCGAAAATGAAGTTGTCAGTGACGGCTTCTTTCTCTTCGTCTTCCATCGCTTCTTCGTCAAACGGCATCAACTCGCCCTTGATATGAGCGAACTGTCCAGAACCACCGGACTGCTTCTTGTGCTTATAGTCGAACGAGGCAGCAACGGTTGGCTGTTCTCGGTAGCTAACTCGAGGAGCACCGACTTCGATGTCGATACCGTACTCACGTCGAATTCGTTCTGCGTAAACTTCAAGGTGAAGTTCACCCATGCCTGAGATCAATGTTTCGCCGGTTTCCTCATCAGTTTCAACGCGGAAAGTTGGATCTTCTTTACGGAAACGAAGCAACGCCTTGCTCAGTTTTTCAGTGTTGGAACGTTCAGCCGGATTGACGGCAACTTTGATGACCGCCTCAGGGATGAACATGTTCTCAAGCGAACACATCTTGGGTTCCTGAGCGTAAGTTTCACCCGAGGCACAGTCGATGCCCATCACCGCGATAATGTCGCCGGCGTAAGCTTCGTCAATCTCTTCGCGCTTGTTGGAGTGCATTCGCACGATACGGCTGAAACGCTCTTTGCGACCGGTACGCTGGTTGAAGTACGATTCGCCTTTTTTGATCGTGCCCTGATACATCCGCATAAAGGTCAGCTGGCCAAAAGGATCTTCGACGATCTTGAACGCCATGCCAACAAACGGCTTGTCACGAACGGGCTCTAATGGGTAATCGACCGCTGCATCTTCCCAGTTCTTGGCGCTGATGGCGCGATCCAAAGGTGAAGGCAGGAATTTCACAATCGCGTCAAGCAAAGGTTGAACGCCTTTGTTCTTAAACGCGGTGCCCATGTAAACAGGCGTGAAGGAAAGGCCTTGGACGCCTTTAAGAATCGTTTCGTTGATCAGTTTCTCAGGAACCTCTTCTTCGCTGAGCAGCAGTTCCATCATTTCATCGCTGAACATGGAGATCGCTTCGAGCATTTCCTGACGCATCGTGGCGGCTTTGTCGGCCAGTTCGGCAGGAATGTCTTCCACACGAACCGTTTCACCTTTGGATCCGTCGTTGTAGTAGGCTTTCATCGCCACAAGATCAACAACGCCTTCAAACGTCTCGCCAGCACCAATGCCGATTTGCATCATGACGGCTTCGGCGCCAAGTTTGTCACGCATCTGCTGCACAACGTCTTCAGGATCGGCACCGGTTCGATCCATTTTGTTGATGAAGGCAAGACGAGGAACTTTGTATCGTTTCATCTGACGGTCAACGGTCAGCGACTGAGCCTGCACGCCACCGACGGCACAGAGAACCAAAACGGCTCCATCCAATACGCGCAGAGAACGTTCGACTTCTACGGTGAAGTCAACGTGACCAGGCGTATCGATCAAGTTGATCGTGTGGTCTTCCCACTGAACGGTCGTGGCCGCACTGGTGATCGTGATGCCGCGCTCTTTCTCTAGCTCCATGTGATCCATGGTCGCGCCGTCACCGCCGCCACGCACGTCTTCGATTTTGTGAATACGGCCTGTGTAGTAAAGGATCCGCTCGCTCAGCGTTGTTTTACCTGAGTCAATATGAGCCGAGATACCGATGTTGCGCACGTTTTTTAAATTCATCAATCACACCGCCGACAAATACAATTTTGCAATTTGTCTAAAGAAGGTTAATTTTGCCAAGGCCATCGATCACACGAACGACAGCCTCGAAGTTAGAGAGCCAATTTTCAAAAGAGGCTTACGCGAATGCCCTATATCACGACGCCAGCCATATGTTAATCAGGGCAGATTACCATGCTGTGGAAGGCAGAATGATAGTTATTTTGAGTCCTGAGGGAAGACCATTTTTAGACGCCGTTGGTGGACACGCTGGCAATCGGTTACCGCCTGTTACCCTTGAAAAGTAGCCGCAAACGCGCTCTGCTGGACTCACCTTGACAGAGAAATGGGTCCATCAAGGCGGCCGGAAGCATGTTAAGCCCCCATTAAGCCGTAAACAAAGGTCCGGGATCGCAAATTGAACTCAATTTCGGTTCTCAAACCGGGAATATGGCTTAATATAATATCTAAGTGTCATTTACGACGAATCTCCGACCCGCAGGGCTTGAAAACGGGTTCACGGATTGCTCAACTTTTCGCCAAACAAACCTGCGAAACCCTCTGTTAGAACGGAATATCCAACGTGTGGACTCTTGATTTGCGTTGCTACCGCTGCCCAAAAACCGTCCTTTTTTCCAACCGCTTGTCGCTGGGGATGCTCTTTTGTGCTGCTATTTTGATGACGTTCCTGGGGGCTTTAGACAAAACTTCTGCCACCGCTGCGGAACCGGCCGACCCCGTTGCGCCGGTATCTCCCGTCGATCAACAGTCCGATTCGCTCGCCATCGCCGCAGCACTCCAAACGCCCCAACCGCAGGAACCTTCGATCGCGGCGGCCAGCGCCGACGGTCAGAATGCGATGGCGAATTTCAAGCACGACGGGCTGAAGTGCGATCTGTGGGCCGCCGAACCTGACGTCGCGAACATTGTTGCTTTCCATGTCGACTATCAAGGCCAACTATTCGCCTGCGAAACCTTTCGCCAAGACAAAGGCGTTGAAGACAATCGCGCTCACGCCTATTGGTTGGAGGATGAACTGGCAGCGCGCTGCGTTGAAGATCGAGTGGCGTACATACTCAAGCATCACCCCGATGCAAACGAAACCTACACGCGCTTTGATGATCGCATTCGATTGGTTACCGATACCGATGGCGATGGCAAAGCCGACACCTCCAAAGTTTTTGCCAATCGTTTCAACTCCCTTCCCAGCGGTACCGGCGCGGGCGTTCTGTCTTATCACGGCGACGTTTTTTACACCTGCATTCCCGATCTGGTAAAACTAAAAGACAGCGACGGCGATGGCGTGGCCGACCAGCGCAACAACTTGCATTCGGGTTACGGCGTCCATTTCGCGTATCGCGGTCACGACATGCATGGATTGATTGTGGGCCCTGATGGTCGACTGTATTTCAGCCTCGGCGATCGCGGACACTTCCTGCGGGACCAAAACTTAGCCAACACCGATTCCGGTTCCGTGTTCCGCTGTGAACTCGACGGCAGCAACCTCGAAGTCTTTGCTTACGGGATGCGCAATCCTCAAGAGTTGGCGTTTGACAACTATGGCAATCTGTTCACCGGCGAAAACAACTCAGACAGCGGAGACGAAGCGCGTTGGGTCTACCTACCGCGCGGTAGCGACTCCGGTTGGAGATTTTACTATCAGTATCTTGGCGACCGTGGTCCGTTCAACCGAGAAAAAATTTGGCACACGAACAACGAAGACACTCCGGCCTACATCATTCCACCGGTCGCAAATCTGGGAGACGGTCCTTCGGGACTGGAGTTTTACCCGGGCACCGGTTTTTCCAACGACTTCGACGACCGATTTTTCTTGTGCGACTTCCGCGGCAGCCCCACCAACAGCGGCATCCGCTCATTCCGCAATGCGCCCGACGGAGCGTTCTTCAAAGTCGTCGATGAATCGCAACCGATCTGGGGCGTGCTGCCTACAGATATTGATTTTGGCCCCGACGGGAGACTGTATCTCTCTGACTGGGTCACCGGTTGGGTCGGTGAAGATCGTGGACGGGTCTATCGATTCTACGACGAAAGCCAAGTCGATTCGGCGATCGTGAAAGAGGTGCAAGCGTTGCTCAAAGGAGGCCTTGAGAACAAAACGACTGAACAATTGATGCAATTGGCCGGTCACAAAGATCAGCGCGTCCGGCAGGAATCTCAATTCGAACTGGTGCGCCGCAACGATAAGAATTCACTGGTCAAACTTGCAACCGACGCGCAGAATGAACTGGCCAGAATCCATGGTATCTGGGGACTGGGTCAGATGGTTCGGCTTAATCGCAACGCCGGCAAGGACGACATGGCTTCGTCTCTGACGCCAACACTAAACGCGTTGCTCGATGACACCCAAGCTGAGATCCGTGTTCAAGCTGCGAAGATCGCTGGGGAAATGGAAGCTCCTGTCTCGGAGAAGTTGGCAAAGTTGCTCAACGATCCAAGCGCGCGCGTGCGTTACCATGCGGCCGAGGCGCTAGTGCATCTTGGCGCCGGTAACCATCTGGATGGTATTGCGACAATGCTGATCGAAAACAATAACGCCGACCCCATCGTCCGTCACGGCGGCATCATGGCGATCGCGTCGGCGATTGCGCGGGACGGTGTTTCTACCATTGAGAAATTGACTGCGCACGAAAACAGCGCCGTCCGATTAGCAACCACGATCGCTTTGCGAGCCCGTTATCAAGAA
>CALDEW010000160.1 GCA_937942355.1 uncultured Pirellulaceae bacterium
ACTCTCTAGTGCAGCGATACGTCTAAATTTTAGGGTAGTGGATGAGGCCACGAATCCCGCAGCTGCATTAAACGATGCACTAACGGCAAAATCAAAGGGTAAAGGAGGGGCAGGACTCGTTGCCTCATCCACTACCTCCAACCCAAAATCTAAGCCGGAACACAGCACTAGTTAAATCTATGGCTGGTCACTTTTGTATCTCTGTCGCGGATTCAGCCGTTGGCTCAGGATCTTCCGATCCTGCGCTTGAATCGTTGGCCTTTGCTTTACCTTTGGGAACGAACTTTAACGAAACTGAATTCATACAGTAACGAAGCCCTGTCGGCGCAGGACCGTCATTAAACACGTGCCCCAAATGGGCTCCACAGCGACTGCATACGTTCTCAGTCCGAGACCATCCGTAGCTGTTATCGGGGACATCGAGGATGGCTTTTTCGTCGATCGGTTTGTAGAAACTGGGCCAGCCAGTCCCCGATCTGAATTTGGTACTTGCGTCGAATAAGGGAAGATCGCAACACTTACAAGTGAATGTGCCGGCTTCTTTAATATTCAGTAGTTTGCCAGAAAACGCGGGCTCGGTACCCTTTTGCCGCGTGACGTTGTATTCGATCTCATTGAGCTGTGCTCGCCATTGAGCATCGGTCTTCACGACTTTATCGGTGCGTTCCAACTTAGGAGGCGCTGCGTTTGCGGTCGGTTTATTGGTCGACTGCGCGCACCCTGACGAAGTCGAAAGTGCGAGGCAGACGGCGACGATCATGAGGCGGAGGGGTAGAAACTTCATTGTGCTTTCCTGGGAACGTAGATGCTTTTAAAGAATCTCGTAAGAAACGGTGCTGGTACTATAAATCGTTCACAAAACCAAGAATAGAGCGAACTCGGCAAATCAAAGTTCCGCCAATCGCCGCTCGTTCTTGGTTCTATTTCTTCAAGGCATCGTAGATTGTTTTGAGCAGTAACAATTCCAGCTTTGAATACGGGGTTAGCTTTTCTTTAAATCGAGATCAAATCGAGATCATTTGGTGAATTGTTAGCCTCCGGATAAAGAGCCCGGACTTCGGACTTGGCTGCCTACCTAACGGTTTGTGTGACGGTTTGTGCCCGACAGTCCTTACTTCGCCTTCGTGGTCCCCGGCCAGCGGGCCGTCTCGATGTGAAAAACGATTCTCAAAACGAGACGAAATCACCCGTGCTGAGATCCTTTCTCAAGCAAATTCGTAATTTATCTCTTTCGATTTTGGAATAAATCGCGTTAAAAACCTGCGTTTCCGACGGAGGGTAGGTTTTTTCTCATCAAGTTCGCGGAATTGGCATGCTCAGTGCATTAGTGTTTATCCGGTGAGCGAACATAGATCTAGCGCGTTCTCATCCCATCCGCCGTCTCAAGGTCAGTTCGCTCACCCTTCTCTAACATCCCCGAACAGGTGTTGTGCTTCTTGTCTCCGCACACTCACCTGTTTTTTTATGCGCTGATGTTTTCAGGTCGTTTGAGCCCGGTCTTCGCTTCGATCAGCTGAGTGCCAGCATGCGATCGAGCGCGACCAGGGACCACTGTTGCGTTTTTTCGTCAACGCGAATGACGTTCACCGGCGAACCGGCAGCGTAGTTTTCCAACGTCCAGCACAAATGGGCCAGGTCGATCCGATACATCGTTGCGCACATGCAGACCACCGGCGACAAAAAATGAATCTCTTGTTCAGGATGTTCTTTCTTCAACCGATTAACCAGATGTAGTTCGGTCCCGATCGCCCATTTGGTACCTGCCGGGGCGTTTTGAACGGTCTGGATGATCTTTCCCGTTGAACCAGAAACGTCTGCAATGTCGTTGACCTCGCGCGGACATTCGGGGTGAACCAAAATCTGAATTCCTGAGTGCTGCTTGCGAAAGGCAGCGACGTGTTCAGGTTTAAACATTTGGTGCACGCTGCAATGACCCTGCCAGAGAATGACCTTGCTGTTCTCCAGAACCGATTTTTCGTTGCCGCCATTGGAATCGGCATGCGGATTCCAAACGCACATTTCGTCGTCCGTGATTCCCATCTTCAACGATGTGTTTCGGCCCAGGTGTTGGTCAGGAAAAAAGAGAACACGTTTGCGTTGAGCGAACGCCCACTGCAAGACTTTTTCGGCGTTGCTGCTGGTGCAAACGATGCCGCCATTTTTACCGCAAAACGCCTTGAGACTGGCGGCCGAGTTAATATAAGTCACCGGAGTGATGTCTTGGGTGTCAATGACTTCGCCAAGATCCGCCCAAGCGTCTTCGACTTGTCCAATCGCCGCCATGTCGGCCATCGAACACCCGGCCCGCATATCTGGCAGCATCACGGTCACACGCTGACCATCGCGATCGTCCAATCGCTGTGGGCTGTTGGACACGATGTCAGCAGTTTCGGCCATGAAGTGTACGCCGCAGAAGACGATCGCCTCGCAATCCCGTTCCGCCGCCAATTGGCTCAGTTGCAAACTATCGCCACGCAAATCGGAGTGTTCGATGACTTCGTCTTGTTGGTAGTGATGACCCAGAATCTGCAGCGCGTCGCCCAGGTTCTGTTTGACGGCACGAATCCGCTGGCTGAGCTGTTCATTGGATAATGATCGGTAGTCTTTGAAGTCAAATTGTGGTGCGTTGAGCTGAGTGAGACTCATAGTGTTTTTCTTTGCAACAAGGTCGAGCGAGATTTAAGAGTAGGGCCGGTTTCTACCGGCGATGGCTCAATTTACTTCCGCGGGGCCGGTAGTAACCGGCCCCGCAGGCCAAATCTGAGAACAATTGTAGTAGGTCGCCTGCAAAAGGGTATGCTTCGGCGGAACTACTGGTCCTCTAGCGCCTTCTTCACATCGGCGGGCATGAACTTTTTTGCCGCAGCGGACCACTTGTTGGACATTGCGTCGTGCAGCGATAATCTCAATTTGTCAGCGTTCTTGGAAAATTCGGCGTTCAGTTTTTTGACTGTTTTCGCCTCTTCTTTTGCTAAGCGATTCTCAATCGCCCCACGCGCGAGGCGCGTAATCTGCTGAGTCACTTCTCCGCCCACTTTGCTGATTCGGTCAATACGAAAATCTTGGACCGAAATTTCGACGGCTTTCGCTTCGGGGCGGAAAACTAGATCGGGAGGGAATTTTGTGACGTCCATCAGCGTTCGAAGTTCGATGGTTGTTTTGAGATTCACTTTCGTTTTTCCGTCAATGGAAACGTTGTAAAGTTGCACGCCCTTGACCCACTTGGCTTGCCGGCCATCAATTTTCAAATTGGCGGCGACGTAAACATCAAACGCCATCTTCCCTTCTTCTGCTTCGCGCATGTTTTTAACGGAGATCGAAAACTGTTCTTGAGGGTTAAGCAGCGAAACATCGTACTTCTTCCACGTGCCGTGGTTGACCATTTTCTTTTTGCGATTGGTTCGAATCTTCAATCCGTCACGGCGGATGTTAACGCCATTCCACCGCGGCTCTTGGGCGCCCCAGTCTTTCTCTTCTTTGAACTCGTGGGGAATATTCTTTAGCACGATCTTGGTGAGCAGCGCATCGATCTTTTCGCCAGCGTCAACGTTTTGAGGTTCCTTATCCTTGGATTGTCCTGCTGGTTGCGGCGTTGTGGTCAATCCAGATGCGTCGGCGACGGAGACTGGCTTTCCTTGAGCGTCCAGAATCGGACCATCGAGGACGCTTCGTATTTCTTGTCCATCGGCTGCTTGGCAAGGCATCCAAACCAACAGAAACAGCAGAACAACCCAAACGAAATACCGGTCTAACGTCAGTGGTGGCAGAAACGCTGACATGTTTTGCTTTCGTTTTTCCCGCGATTCAATAGGGTCGAAGTTGCGATGCGGCATGAGGTTGTGCTTGGAGTAGGATCAGTCGAAAATGGGCCATATGCCATAAGGAACAGGCTATGTTTAACTATCGGACATCTAAGCTTCTGCGGCTACGGAAACGCTTTTGATGAACATTACGCTTGATAGCACGATTTGAGATAGAGAAAAACGGATCTTTTGTTAAAGATATCCTCATTCAGCGATATCTCTTTTCCTGCTAACGCCCTTAGACGTCATGGCGGAGGTGAGAAAATCGCCAACGCTCAACCATTCCCCTTGCAATCAGTGCCACAGTTCAAATTGAATTCAGACCGCCAAAATAACTTGATTCGACGCGCTACGATCGCCTTGATGGCAGTCATCATGCTTGCGACTTTGGTGTTCTATTTGGTCGTTGGCCGCAATGATGAAATGCTGATCAATTACACCTCCGTCCCTGCCGGTGTGCGGGCAGAATCCTCTGCGAATCTGGTCGGGTATCTTTCGCGCGTCTGGGGTGGCGATAATTTCGAGTTTGGTGACGCCAGCGAACTGCACTATTTTTTTATCACAGGCGTAGATTGCCCTGAACCGGGTCAGCCTTTCTACAAGCAGTCCAAGCAATTTCTGGAGAGGAACTTTGGTCATAAACTTTTACAATTTACGGTCGATAACTACGACGATTGGAAACGAGAATCTGGTCATGCGATCTACGTAGACGAAAATGGTAGCTCGACCGACATAGGCTTGAGTCTGATCGAAAATGGGATGGCTTGGTATGACGGCAACGAGTTCGAGGGAGCCCAAGCCTATCGCACGGCTTTCGAAAAGGCCAAACGTGAAAAGATCGGATTGTGGGCTCAGCCGGATCCAACGCCTCCTTGGGAATTCTATCGCCGCCAGCAAGCATCTGTTTTAAGCGAATGAAGGCGCTATTGAGTTCGGTGCGCAGGATGCTTCGGCGACATGACATAATAGGCGTTTCCACCTCTGATAGCTTAAAAAACGGTGATTTTTCGGCCGAGATACGCCTATAATAATAGACAGAGCTCTTCTCGCCTGTGGCGACGGAACCGGCAGCACGCTCAACCGAATCGCCGCCAACTCCTTTGGTAGCGCCGCAACCAGTTGGACTGCCGCAGCACCGACGCCAGGGGCGGTTTCGATGTCGGCGGCCAACGCTCCGCAAGTCATCGCGATGCAGCGCGACGGCGACATGCAAGTCAGGCCTGATCTATTGGACAACGTGCAATTCGTTTTCGACGCTGATGTGAATGCAACGCTCAGTCACTTCACGTTAACCAACGACACCTTGGGTGGCGTTTCTGTCAGTCTTGCCTCCGCAGGCTTCAGCTATGATCCGGTAACCTTCACCGCAACGATCGATGTCAGTTCGATGCCGGCAAGTCTCTTGAGTGCGGGATACTATTCGTTCAGTGTTTCCCCGCAGTTGACCGGCGCGAGCTCTGGGCTTGCTCTGGACGGTAACGGAGATGGAACGGCAGGAGATGCTTTCAGCCAGCAACTGTATTTGGCGCTTCCCGGCGACGCGAATCTGGACGGCGATGTTGATATCAATGTCGCCTACATCTTGACCCTGACCCAACACGGCGATGTCGCGAACGTTTTGAAGAACTTGGACATCATCTCAGGGGCCACGTGGGCATCGGGCGATTTCAATGGAGATGGAGACGTTGACAGGTCCCAAGCTAATATTCTTCTTGGGACCAACGACGGTGATCTGGCGATCGTATTGGCAAACATCGGCAGCAATGTCGTTCCGCCGGTTCAAGTGCCAGTCATTCAGTTGCCCGCGTTTCAAGCGCCGGTAGCGCACGCACCAGCGGCTCAAGATGCATCGATTCAGGCACCCACTTTTGAGCCATCATTTGCGCAAGCAAGTGAGCCGTCATTTGCACAAGCAAGTGAGCCATCATTTGCACAAGCAAGCTTTGCCCCGGTTGAGGTTGCTCCTGTGACGATCGGCCCCGCAGCCCTTCCAACTGTTGCCAGTGCCCCAATCTTCTCAGAAGACATCGCGCTGACGCCAACGCCGTTGCTGTGGGCGGACTTCACCGACGATCAACCGGCTGACGATGATCTGACCACCGAATCGAGCGCGAGCCAATCGCCGTTTGCATCAGAAGC
>CALDEW010000161.1 GCA_937942355.1 uncultured Pirellulaceae bacterium
TGCTCCGATTCGTCAGATCGCTGACAATGGTGGTATCTCTGGTTCGGTGGTCGCCGATAACGTCGCCGGCAAATCGAACAACCAAGGGTTCAACGCTTACACTGGTGAATATGTTGACATGTTCAAGGCCGGTGTGATTGACCCTGTTAAGGTCGTTCGTACTGCTTTGGCAAACGCCGGAAGCATTGCCGGTCTGCTACTGACAACCGATGCGATGGTTTCCACTTACGATGACGACGACAAGCAAAAGAGTCTCGTCGAAGGTGCGATTAACTAAGATTGCAATTAGCTTGAAGAAGTTTCGCAATCGCTGCGTAGCGTGAGCTTTGGGCCGCCGCTACGAAGCAATGAAGATCTGATTTGAAATATGGCCACCTCGTTCGTTAACGACCGGGTGGCCAATTTCTTATCAAAAAAACACGCTCAGTCAGGAAGACTGAACGAATCGATTTGAATTGGAACCCGACATGGCCAAAACCTGCTACTACGAAGTCCTTAACGTCACGCGCGAATCGTCCGAACGTGACATCGCCAAGGCGTATCGCAAGCTGGCAGTAAAATTTCACCCCGACAGTAATCCCGGCGACGAAGAAGCCAGCAAGAACTTTAAACAAGCTGCCGAAGCTTACGAGGTGCTCAGCGACAGCGAAAAACGTGCCCGCTATGACCGGCACGGATTCGCAGGCGTCGACGGGGGAGCCGGTCAATTCAGTTCGGCAGAAGATATCTTTGCCGCGTTCGGCGAAATGTTTGGCGGAGGAGGCGGTTTCGGCGATATCTTTGGTCGCGGCAATCGAACTCGCCGTGGCAGCGATATCCAAATCCAACTTACACTGTCGCTGGAGGAAGCTTCGCGCGGTGTTGAGAAGACGATCAATTTTGATAAACGCCACACCTGCGACACCTGCGAGGGCAGCGGCAGCAAACCCGGCAGTCAACCGCAAGGTTGCCAACAATGTGGCGGACGAGGCCAAGTGCTGCAGTCGGCCGGGATTCTGCGCGTGCAAACGACGTGCCCCGTTTGTCGAGGTGCCGGCAAGATCATCGTTGATCCTTGCACCGATTGCCGAGGCCAAGGCCAAGTCAATCGTGAAACGACACTGGAAGTTCAGATTCCTGCGGGCGTCGATGACGGTATGCAGGTTCGTCTCTCGGGTGAGGGCGAAGCCAGCAGCAGCGGTGGGCCCTCTGGTGACTGTTATTGCTTCATCAACGTTCGTAAGCACAAACTTTTCCACCGCGATGGACGGGATCTGATCCTTCAGATGCCAATCTCCTACACGCAAGCGGCGCTTGGAGCCGAGATCGAGGTGCCGACGCTCGATGGGCCCGACACGATCAAAATTGCCCGAGGAACTCAGTCTGGAGACGTACTCAAACTGTCCGGACGCGGCATGCCCGATCCGCGCGGCGGACGCAAAGGCGATTTGTTAGTACAAACTTATATTGAGACACCCAAAAAGTTGGGCAAGGATCAAGAAGAGCTGCTGCGGAAATTGGCCGAATTGGAGAAGACCAACGTCTTACCCGAGCAAAAGAATTTCCTTAAACGAATCACTGATTATTTCGCGACGACTGAAAGCAGTTAATACGTAGGCCGGAGCAAGCCGACCAAATTACCAAGAGATTCCCCAAGTCAAACAGAGTCAACACAACTAAATAAGCTATAGGTTCCTAATCCTAGGACGGCGCCGATCCGGCTCTTGTTTTGGGTACTTCAAGAGAGATGAAAAATTCGGTGGCATCGCGGTGCCGTAGCTACGCCTTGCGGCTTGATACGGCCTACGTCTCCATCAGACAGAGGGAAGCATCTCCCCAACCAAGATTTTTAGATTTGAGACCAGGAGAAACGATGACTGACGAACAAAATAACCCGACGGATACGGAACCCGAAAACGGGGCTGATTCTGAATCGACGTTAGAGTTTCCTACCGCAGAGGAAATTGATGCGATCGCCGGTGATGCCGCCGCCGAACCGGCCGATGCGACGACCGAACTAAATGAGAAGTTGGCTGAGGCTGAACGGCAGGTGCTATTGGCTCACGCGGAATTGGATAACTTCCGCCGCCGGAACTTGCGTGACACCCAAGACAAAATCAAATATGCATCCGGCGGTTTGATGACCGACATTTTGGAAGCGGTCGACAACTTGGGCCGCGCGATTGAGTCCTACGAAAATGACAAAAGCGGCGACGGACTTAACGACGGCGTCAAAATGGTAACTCAGCAGATCATGACGATTTTGGACAAACACAACTGCAAGAAAATCCCGTCCACCGGTGAAGCCTTTGATCCCAACCTTCACCAAGCGTTGCAGATGCAGCCAAGCGAGGAATTCGAAGCCAATACGGTGATGCAGGACCTGCGCCCTGGGTTTCAACTGCATGATCGCGTGTTGAGGCCCAGCCAAGTCTTTGTTTCGACCGGCAGTGAACAGAAATAGTTAGGTGACCGATGCCAAATTACGATTACGAGTGTGACGCTTGCGGCCATGAGTGGGAGATGTTCCAACGCATGGTAGAAGACGCGATCAAGCAGTGCCCAAAATGCAAAAAGAAGAAGGCGCGACGTCTATTTGGAACCGGCGCGGCGATCATGTTCAAGGGTTCAGGTTTCTACGAAACCGATTACCGCAGCGACTCCTACAAAAAAGCCGCCAAAGCCGATAAAGAAAGTCAAAAATCAGGAACGAAATCGGAATCAAAGTCAGAGTCCAAATCTGATTCTAAATCCGAATCAAAAGCCAAGCCGAAGAAATCCAAGGAGTAGCGATTATGCCTTACAATGATCTCAACGCCGAAGAGACGCACATCATCATCAACAAGGGTACCGAGCGCCCGGGCTCAGGGGCTTTAAACGATTGCAAGGACAGCGGCACTTACATCTGCCGCCAATGCAACGCGCCGTTGTATGAATCGTCCAGCAAATTCTCATCCGGTTGCGGCTGGCCCAGCTTCGACGATCAAATCGGCGACGCGGTAAATCGTGTCCCTGACGCAGACGGACGCAGGATCGAGATCGTTTGCAGCAACTGCGATGGTCATCTGGGGCACGTCTTCGAAGGCGAAGGCATGACCGCCAAGAACACTCGTCACTGCGTGAATTCAGTTTCCATGCAATTTGTAGCCGATGGCGATTCATTGCCTGAGACACTGAAACTGTAGGCGCAAAAAAAAATCGCTTGGCCAACCTGATTGTAGGGCTGGCCAAGCGAAAAATGATCTCCGTCAATCGCGATTTACTCTTTCTTGCCTGAACCAGCTTCCTTTTTCATGGCCGCCTCTTTCGCTTTCATGGCAGCTTCTTCTTCAGCTTTTTTCGCGGCGTCGGCTGCTTTCTTTGCTTCGGCTTCGCGATCTGCCGCCTCAGCTTTGGCTTTCAGTTCGGTCAGAGATTTTTCTTGATCCGCCAAACTTTTCTTCAGATCTTCAAGATCCTGCTCCGCATTTTTAATCTGTTGCTTTGTCGATGAGATTCGCATTTCAGACTGACTGATGGCAGAATCGTAAGCTCCGGCTTCGGGAACGATACTTGCCTTCACAATGTCGCCAAGTGTTGTCAACGAAACGGTAACATCTTTTTCTTCGCCGTCACGACTGTGTGTCAACGTCAGAGAATCGCCTGCTGCCATGCTCGCAAGTTTACTTTTAAATTCGGCTACGGTTGTAGAAGCCTCTCCGTTGATTTTGGTAATCAGGTCTCCCGATTGCAGCCCTGCTTTTTGAGCTGGGCTGTTGGTGAAAACAGACCGAACTGCCGGGCTACTGCCAGAGTCGTAAAGGCTGACTCCAATTCTAAGCTGCTTCAATTCCTCCTCTGAGGGCGCTTGAAGAAGTTGTTCCTGTTGAATTACTGCGCCTGGTGGAAGCGGTTCGCCTTGCTGAATAATCTGACCTTGGATTACCCCTGGCGAACCGTAAAATGTCTGCGCGTGCACTGTTGAGCATGCGACAACGGCAAGTCCCGCAACAATCCCTTTTTGAACTGCGGATTTCAGGTAGTTCTTCATGATTTTTCTTTCGTGGTTTGAATGTTATTATTGCACCAATTTGCTCTTATCGAGTAATCCCTGTAACGCCGAGGAACTTTAATTGGGCTCAGTATAGAAGGAGGCTCAGGCGAAAAAGGGCTCCAACATATTGTAGCAGAATCCCTCAAAACTTCCGAGCTTCAGATTCGACTTTCACTTCAGAAGTCTTGACGACTTTTACTACCGAGCAAGGATCAGGGGGGATATCGCAGGTGAAATTCTAAGGCATCCCGTCCAAAGGACGACCACCGTCGGATGGAATCATCCAATGAATCCAGATTTTATTCAAGGCCCCCGTTTCAAGAACTGCGACCTCGTTTTCTCTTCCGACGAAAACAGGGGACACCGATGTTGTAAAACCATGGATTCTCTGCCGATATTTTTTGGCGCAGATAATTTTGGATACAGACAAACGACTTTGACTACTTCTCTTTGACGCCCTCGAACACAGCCGTCCATTTCTCATTTTTGTCGAGCGTAAAATAACAATACCAATTCTTATAATCATCTGAAAAATCTGGCAATTCAAATTCTTCAAACTTGTCTGGAGGATCTCCTGGAAATGCCCAAGAGAACACGATCTTACTCCCAGTTTTTGGACGAAACATCGACCCTTTATGGCAATGCGCGGCAAAACCATGAAATTTGTTGTCGGGCGGAATCTCGGGGATGAAAAGAAAAGCTTCACGCTCTCCCGTCAAAAATTTACCATCATGCTGCTGCATGTGTATCCCCTTACCCGAGGCATTTTTGAATTGAAGATGAATCCACTGATAATCCAAAAAGTAAGTTGTTGCATTGTGTTTTCCAATTGCTTCACCAATCGGCTTGACGGTCACGCCTTCATATTGCCCTATCCATTTGCAATCTGGTTGGAGCGTAAAATGGGCTGTCCAAACTTTCTGATCTTCATCAAATTCTGGGAAAGGCAGTCCGCTAGTCAACATCTTTGAATCGTCTTTTAAGTTCGGTGGGTTACTGTCCGGAACAGTAAACTTCTCCTCCCAATAAATGAAATCGGCAATGTCACGAGCCAGCTGTTCAGCATTGCATTGAAGACGAACGGAATTGGTGCCAACACGGTACGCACCGGGCCCGCCAAAGAATGTCGTATCCATCTTTTTATGCATTGAGCGCGCGGACATAATGTGAAACCTTTTGTCACTTGCGTTGCTAAGATCATAGTACAGCAACCTGTCCGGGGACTGGCCTTTCGAATTCTCAGGCTGTTGAGCCGTCACGCTGGTGGCAGTTAAAAAAACAACAGCTGCGAAAATTGTCTCCTGAACGATGCTAATGACCATCTTATTCATATTCCAATTTACTTTTTCTCAATACCTAGTTTCGCGCGATCGGCCCCGGAAGCCGTATCTTCTTTTGTGCCCTCAAAAATAGCAGTCCATTTCTCGTCTTCGCCAAAGACGAAATAGCAGTACCAGTTCTTTTCTTGGTCGGAGAACTCCGGAAGTACAAACTCCTGAGGAACGTCCTCCCGATCCCGATAGAACCTCCAGGAAAATACGATTTTGCTGAGAAGTTCGGGGCGAAAAATTGAGCCTTGATGGCAATGAGCTGCATAGCCGCGAAATACACGGTCAGCATTAGGCGTGGGAATAAACAGACGAGCCTCACTGCCTGCGGTAATTAGCTTACCAGATCGTGGAGGGATGTGGATTTGTTTGCCTGAATCGTTTCTAAACTGAAAGTGAATCCAAGGTTGACATGGATAGAGAGTGGAGGCGTTGTGTTGTTTCGCATCTGCTCCAATGGGTTTCACCGTAACACCCTCAAACTGACCAACCCATGTGTTGTCTGGCTGAAGCGTGAAATGGAAGGACCACTTTTGCGCCGCATCGTCAAACTCAGGATAAGGCAACGCCGCACTGTATCTTTTTGACGGATCAATCGGTGCTGGTGCAGGGCAATCCGAGTGGGTCAAATCCCAATCCCACCATACAAAATGTGCGGGAGTGTTAAGCAATGCTTCGGACGTTAAATCTCCTCTCGATGTCCCCATCCAACTATTTCGAAAAGTATTTGGCCCACCGATACCGGTAGATATGTTGCGAGACATAATCGTGGCCGAATGCAAGCGGACTCGTTTGTCGTAGGCATTACTATAGGACAACTGGAGCGATTGCTGTGATCGCTTGTCATCAAGTAATTTTCCTTCAGGAACTTGGCATACCGAGAATTTACACAAATTACCTAACAGGCAAACAACGACTGCAATTCGAAACAATAAATTTCTCATGATGAAGAATAACCCTCATCGTGATTCGGACTGCTTGGTGAATTTGGATCCGCGTGAAGCCTGTCAAAACTGTAGTCGTCAGCGTCTCCGAAAATCAGATCTTCGCCATCATGGCCAAAGAGGTTGTCCCTGCCTGCCCCCCACGGGATCGTATCAGCTCCGTCGCCCGCAAGAATCACGTCGTCTCCGCTACTTCCAAGCAACACATCGTT